>SPBY01000626.1 GCA_004525825.1 Bacteroidia bacterium | reverse complement strand
CCTTATTTCTTTCATGTTACAAAAGAATGGACGCGACTGCTATACCCCGTGCCGGTGAAGGGAGGATTTGAATATGTGGAGGTAGAATACTATTTCAACGACCTTGAATATGCGCCCTTCGACATCACAGGGCATAATGAGATAGTCGAAGATATACGCGGTGAGATAGTGAGCTACAAGCGCAGCACCTATGCTGGCGCCGTGGCTATCGGTAACGATGTGTTAGGCAAAAAAAGCGACGCCGACATATGTACGACGCGCTTCTTATATCCTGAGAAGTTCATGCAGATCAAGTTCCGAACCAGGTTGTTCAAATGGCGTTCCAAAGGGATTTAAGTTTGCACTTGCATCCAGTATTTCAGATTCGGGTATCCCGTATCTCTGGGAATTTTTTCGTATCAGTCCGCCATGAGCACATGGCTCAAGGCTTAAAACTCAGTCGATAAATTTTCTCTGTGAGCATTGGTTAGCTTCATTCTGAATAGCCGGGATGGTCTCCTGGTACAGCTTTTGTAAGTATTTTCGGGTAGTTTTTTGAAAAATATGATGAATGTGATTTTCTTGAGGGAAGGCAATATCAGGCATGGAGAAGCCCTATTGGTCTATGATATCACTGCCAAGCAGAGTTAACCCGGCTTTATTCCTTATACGTTTTCAGAATCTAAGCAGACTACTTTGCCTTCAGGGGCAAATGGGGTAGATTAGATTAATTCTGAATAACCGTCAATACCTTGGAGGGACTGCGTTTTAAGCACTTTAAGTGCTATTTTTGAGCTGGTATAAAAATTGTGTTAAAGAACATTTATAATGATGAAAAAGAAAGTAGCAATTATACTTTTCCTGACCCTGGTTTTGGCTGGGTATTCCCAGGATCCCACCGCCTGGAGGGGACCCACACGCGACGGGATCTATCCCGAAACCGGATTGATGAAAGAGTGGCCCGCAAACGGACCGGAAGTTCTCTGGAGTTTCGAGGAACTGGGAAAGGGACATTCCTCGGCCATTGTGGACCATGGCTTTATCTACGCCACCGGGATGATTGATAACCAGGGCAACCTTTTTAAGTTTGATCTGAAAGGAAAACTGGTGTTTAAAAAGGCTTATGGTCCGGAATACACATCGAGTTACGTGGGGACCAGAGGTACCCCCACCATAGTGGGTGAGAAAGTGTACCTCATGAGCGGAAACGGAAAACTCTACTGCCTCGATGGTGGAAAAGGAAGCATGCTCTGGAGCAAAGATCTCTTGAAGGATTTCGATGGAAAAAATATTCAGTGGGGGATGAATGAGTCCCCGGTGGTGGACGGCGAGGTAGTCTATATAACTCCCGGAGGAAAGAAGTACAATCTGGTGGCCCTGGACCGCCACACTGGAAAACTGATCTGGAGTTCCCCCGGAAAGGGTGAACTGACTGCCTATTGCACGCCATTGCTTTTTGAACACAATGGAAGGAAGATGTTGGCCACCCACACGGAAACTCAGGTGGTGGGTTTTGATGCACTTACGGGCAAGATGCTCTGGTCACAAACCCATACCAACGATTTTGCGGTGCACCCGAATACCCCCATCTACCACGATGGGATGCTATTCTACCTGAGTGGCTACGGCTCGGGAGGAGGCATGCTGAAGATTTCGGATGATGGCAATTCGGCATCGCGGATTTGGACCCACAAAAAGATGGACAGCCGCATAGGAGGGGCTGTGCTGGTGGATGGTTACCTCTATGGTTCCGGCGACAGCCGGCTATGGTGCTGCTATGACTGGAAGACCGGAAGGGAAATGTACACGTCCAAGGAAATTGGCAATGGCGTGGTGATTTATGCCGACGGAATGCTTTACTGTTACAGCATGATGGGCGAGCTGGCCCTGGTAAAAGCCGATCCTGCTGGCTTCAAGGTGGTCAGCAAGACCAAAGTACTGATGGGTTCCGAGCAGCACTGGGCCCATCCGGTCATCTACGATGGGGTGCTTTATGTCAGGCACGGCAAAGCATTAATAGCTTATAAAGTTAAATAGACTGTAAAATCTGTAAAGTGGAATATTCAAAGCTTAATGTCAATTTTTTCAGTAGACCCATAGTCTATGGATTAATGGTTTTTCTGTGGGTCAGCTGCAGCCATAAGGATGTTCAAACCCTTCCCACACGATGGATGGGTCCCGAAGCCAATGGTCACTATCCTGATACCGGTTTATTAAAAGAGTGGCCTGCAGAAGGGCCTGAGATCCTGTGGACCTATGACAGCCTCGGGATTGGATTTTCTTCTGCTGTGATACAGAACGGATATCTCTTCACAACAGGAATGATCGATAGCACCGGTTATCTCTTTAAGTTGGATCTGAACGGGCAGTTAATCTACAAGGTGCCTTACGGAACAGAATGGACCGGCAGCTATCCAGGAACCCGGGGTTCACCCACCGTTGTGGGTGACAGAGTTTACCTGGTAAGCGGCAGGGGCAAACTGCTCTGTTTTAATAACGAGGATGG
>SPBY01000009.1 GCA_004525825.1 Bacteroidia bacterium | reverse complement strand
GCTGTCCCTGTCCATCCTGACACGTGCCAGGGTATGGGTGGGAAAGTGATGCATGCCGGTGAGGTCGGTCACACAATGGTCCTCGTTGTTATGCGGATAAAAATCCACATAATCAATCCCTTTGAGCCGGAAAAGTACAGCAGTGAAAATTCCTTTGCTATTCTCATCCTCGTAATAAGTAATCCGGTAAGTACTGTCGGTATACTCGGGTCCCAAAAACTCCTTTGTAACCGCGTTTTTTTCTATGGTCCAGATGCTGGAATCCTCGTCGATCCATTGCCCGATCATCATGGGATCAAATAGTTTATCCTTGGTTTTATAGAAGGGGTGGAGCGAGCTTACCAGACAGGAGCTCATGGCCAGCATGGCCAGTATGGTAAAAGAAACTAGTGCTTTTTTCATGACAGAAAGTTTTTGATTCGGTGTAAAATTCAGGGAATCTTTCGTGCCTGTCAATTTTTTTCGATCAAACCCAAAGTTTTATCGGTGAAATCGGATTATTATGATCCGGCATTGACTTGCAATTCTTTTTTTCTCACATTTGGTAAATTATGGAAAATCAGGAAGATATTCAGATCCGGATGATCCGGATGATCCGCGACCAGCTGCCCGATCATGTATCCCTGGTGGATGAAATCGCGGACCTGCTTGAAATAAGCAACGATAGTGCATACAGGAGAATTCGGGGTGAGAAACCTTTATCTCTTCAAGAAGTTCAGAAACTGGCCGGTACCTACCAGTTCTCCCTGGATGATCTGATTGGTAATCCTTCCAATTCTGTGACATTCAGGACTAATTTCCTGGAAGAGGGTTCCTATTCATTCGTGGACTGGTTGAAAGGGTTGCTGGAATTTACCAAAGGAGCCAGCCAGGCAGAAGAATCCGAAGCCATTTTCATCCTGAATGAACTTAGTATTTTCCATATGGTCCAGATTCCTGAAGTTTGTGCATTCAAGATGTTCTTCTGGAAAAAATCCAATCTCGATTTTCCGGGTTATCGAGAGTTGAAATTCAGGGTGGATGACCTGGAGGAAGAAGTACTTACATTGTCGGAGGAGATCACCCGTCATTATGTAGTGATCAATACAAAGGAGTTTACCACAGAAGAGAGCCTGAACAGTTTTTTAAAACAGCTACAGTATTATTCAGAAGCAGGTTATTTCAATTCCAGGGAGGATGCCTTGGTATTGTGCAAAAAACTCCACGATCTGGTGGACCACCAGCAGCACCAGGCAGCCCTTGGATTTAAGTTCCGGCATGGCAACCCACCTTCAGGGGTGGCTGGTAATTTCCAGTTGTATCACAACGACCTGATCCTGGCCGACAATACCATCCTGGTAAAGGCTGGCAATACCAATGCCACCTACCTGACATGTAACGCCATCAACCTGATGCAGTCGCACGACAGAGCTTTCTTCGAGTACAATTATGCCTGGGGGCTCAACCTCCTTTCCAAGTCAGTTCCTATCAGCGGAACGGCAGAAAAAGAGCGAAACAAGTTTTTCAGGATATTGCATGAAAAGATCAATTCAGTAGCGAATCGGCTTTAATTGGTATTTTTTCATTTTATTCCCCCGACTGGTCCTGCATATATTTGCAAAAAATCCCAACGCCAGTGGTTTTTTAGTATACAATCCTGAGTTCGGACTTCCGGACCCATTCTACATTCCTTTTTTGCAAATACTGCAATTCACTTGAAACCAGGAGGATTATTCCGTTTCATACCCATCATCAGGCGCTCTAATTTTGATCTAACAAACAATTAATAGATACAGCCATGCTGCACATCATTCTCTTAGTCACTTTCCTTTGCAACAGCCAATTACCTGGGGGGGCATGACAGTTATTTTAAACTAGATAGAAATGAGAACAATAATAGAATTTCCGGAACAGGGTCTGGCAGGAAATGAACTCAAAGCAAGGCTGGGCCATCATAAGTCAAGCGATGCACAGTGGAAGCAGGGCAGGACCTTCGGTTTTGTTTATCATCCGGGGAATGAATGTGCCAGGCTGTCCGAAGAGTACCAGGCAGCTTTTCAGTATGTGAATACCCTGAATCCGTCTGCCTTCCCATCTATCAGGAGATTTGAAAAGGAGGTTGTGGGGATGGCCATCAGCCTGATGCACGGAAGCAGCCATGCATCTGGAAGCATGTCTACCGGAGGGACTGAGAGTATCTTCCTGGCCCTGAAAGTGGCACGTGACCAGGCTATGGAAAAAGGAGCTCAGGAAGCTCCCTATGAGGTCTTGCTTCCGGCAACTGCTCACCCTGCTTTTTTGAAAGCCTGTCATTACCTTTCACTAAAGGCTGTGCTTGTTCCGGTGGATGAAAGCGGAAGAGCCAATCCCCACGCCATGGAGGAAGCCATCACCTCTCGCACCATCATGATGGCCGCTTCAGCACCCTGTTTTCCTTATGGAGTGGTGGATCCGATTGAGCGTCTCGGTAAGATAGCCAGGAAGCATCGTCTTCTTTTTCACGTGGATGCCTGCATGGGCGGATTCATGCTACCCTTTATGGAAGAGCTTGGATTTGATGTCCCGGTGTTTGACTTCAGGGTTCCGGGTGTTAGCTCTATTTCAATGGATGCACACAAATACGGATATGCACCCAAGGGATCATCCATAATTCTTTATAGGAACAGGAAACTCAGAAGGAGGCAATTTTTTATCCATACAGACTGGATGGGTGGAATCTTTGCCTCTACCACTTTCATGGGTACCAAAAGCGGGGGACCGGTGGCAGGATGCTGGGCCATCATGAATCACCTGGGAAGGGAGGGGTATCGGGAGATAGTAAATGAAGTTATGATAACTACCCGGCGGATCAGGGAAGGTATTGAGCGATTCAGTAGCCTGGAAATTGTTGGTAATCCTGACATGTCTCTGCTGGCCTTTGCCTCCAAGGATGGAAATATCTTCAACATTGGTGACGCGCTAAGCAGAAAGGGCTGGCACCTCGACCGACTTCAGTTCCCGGAGGCCCTGCATCTGACCATTACCCGGCTGAACACCGGAATGGAAGATGAATTTCTTCGCGATCTGGCCGAGGTGCTGGGCGAGGAGGAAGACTTGAAGAAGGAATACAAAGTCACCAAAACCTCTGTTTTTATGGCCAGCACCCTTACCCGCATCCTTCCGGATTTTCTGGTCGACCGTCTATCCAGATGGGCAGGTGGTCTGATGAGTGAGGCTGGAGGAAGGTCCAGGGTACCCCAGGCAGCTCTCTATGGTATGAGTGCTTCAACAAAGAATCGAAAAAATGTCAGGAAGCTGGTCACCAGCCTGCTTGACGGTATGTATTAATCTCAAAAAAAATGAAAGCCATGTCACGTCTAAAGAGTATTTCATGGATCGTATCAGGATTGATATGCTTCCAATTTAGTGGATTTGCACAGGGTGTTACCCAAACCATCAGGGGATCCGTATGGGATATGGAGACCAAAGAACCTTTACTGGCGGCTACCGTTGCCATTTATGATGAATCAAGCTTGATAGCTGCGTCTGTCACTGATGCAAATGGAGTTTACAGGATTGTGAACGTACCTCTTGGAAGGTATTCCGTGGTTTGCTCCTACATCGGGTACCGCCAGCAAGTAGTGTCAGATGTGCTTGTAAGCACAGCCAAGGAGATTGTCCTTCCCATTGAAATGGAGGAGTCTCCGCTGGAAATTGATGAGATAACTGTTCGTGCTTCGGCGAAAAAAGGTGAAAGTCTGAATAAAATGGCTTTTGTGAGTGCCAGGACCTTCTCTGTGGAGGAGTCGGGTCGATACGCAGGCAGCCGGGGAGATCCTGCCCGGATGGCTTCCAACTTTGCCGGTGTACAGGGCAATGATGATTCCAACAATGACCTGGTCATCCGGGGTAATTCACCTCTCGGGGTATTGTGGCGTTATGAAGGGGTCAATATTCCAAGTCCCAATTATTTTGGGGTTTCCGGATCTACCGGCGGACCAGTGACCATGTTGAACAATAAGGTCCTGGCTCCTTCGAATTTTATGACCGGCGCCTTTCCGGCAGAGTACGGGAACAGCAATGCCGGGGTCTTTGATATTAAAATGAGAAATGGCAACAATGAGAAACACGAATTCTCAGGCCAGTTTGGTATCCTGGGGGCTGAACTGATGGCTGAGGGGCCCATGAGCAAGAGGGGGAGGTCCTCCTACCTGGTGGCCTACCGTTATTCGACCCTCTTGCTATTTGATAAAATAGGGATCGACGTTGGCCCGGACCAAACGCAATACCAGGATCTGAACTTTAAACTGAATCTTCCCACCAGGAATTCGGGCAACTTTTCACTGTTTGGTATGGGTGGCACGGGCTATACCGAAATTCTGGCAAGTGAGGACCTCGTCCCTGAACCAGACGATATATACGGGGATCAGGACATGGATGAGCACTTTCGCACCTCCATGGGAGTGATGGGCTTGAATTATTCCAAAGCACTTGGATCCAGTTCCTATTTGAAGCTCACCCTGGCTGTATCCAGGGAGCAGCAGACCAACCACCTGGACAAGGTTTTTCGTCACATCGAGAACGATACCTTTGTCGTCGATTCCATCAGAATCCCTCACAATGCTTATCACAACAATCAGAATAAGTACTCGGCCAACCTCTCCTGGAACAAGAAAATAAACAGGCAGCATTCGTTCAGAGCAGGACTTATTTTTGATGTCTACCAGTTCGATATGGAAGATTCAATATTCAACGAAGCTTCTCTTTCCTTTGTGACCAGGCTGGACCACCAGGGTCTGGCAAAGCTGTCCCAACCCTATGCACAGTGGAAATACCAGGCTTCAGATAAGCTCACATTCAATGCCGGATTGCATGCACAATTCCTTCAACTTGAAGAGAATGTAAGCAAATCCTTGGAACCCAGGCTGGGTGTTAACTACAGGCCCAATGAACAACATATGTTCAGTTATGGCACCGGATTACACAGCCAGATGCTTCCCACCTATATCTATTTTGCCAGTCCTGGGAATCCTGAGGGTGCTTATAACCAGCCCAACAGGGACCTGGGTTTTATCAGAAGTTTTCATCAGGTCTTGTCGTGGGACTACTATCTGAACTCAAACCTGAAGATCAAGGCTGAAAGCTATTATCAATACCTGTACCAGGTTCCGGTGGAATATACCTCCTCCTCCTACTCTGTTCTGGATGAAGGACATGATATGAGCAGGTTTTTCCCCGACAGCCTGGTAAACAGCGGTAAAGGAAGAAATTATGGTCTGGAACTGACCGTGGAGAAGTTCTTCAGCAAGAGTTATTTTATGATGCTTACGGCTTCACTCTATGATGCCAAACGCACAGGCAGCAACGGCATAAACTACGATGCAATCTTCAATGGCAAGTATGCTCTGAACCTGCTTGGGTCCAAGGAATTTATCCTGGGTACCAGGCGGAACCAATCAATTACCCTTGGAGGCAAAATTACATTTGCCGGGGGGAAACTGTACACGCCCATAGATGTAGCTGCTTCAGATATTGCAGGGGAAGCGGTATATGATGATTCGCAGAGAAATTCCATGCAGTTCAAACCCTATTTTCGTGCAGACATAAAATTGAATTATAGAGTCAATGCGGCCAGAACCACCCATGAAGTTGGCCTGGACCTGATCAATGTTACCAACAGGAAAAATGTGTACAAACAAATCTATATAAGTGGAGCAGACCCACCTCTGGATGAGAAAGACCAACTGCCCATCCTTCCCATTTTTTACTACAGGATCGATTTTTGAGAATGATCAAGCCCAAAGGTTTATTGGCGAAATCCGGGTTTCAGCTCTACTTTCAGGATCCAGGGATCAAAAACCTGGGAAATGTAGAGCTGGTTCCCATAGATGATGGCTGTGGAACCCCCACTGATGGTCTCCCCATCGGTGGAATAAATGATGCGGTATTCGCCCGATTCCGGGTCAGCCAGGAAGACATCTACGGGTGAAAGCTTCTCCGGGTTTTTGGCATGGTTGATAAACTTCAGGGGTTTCACATGGCCAGGCACCAGGAGTTGGCCCTCATATATTCTGATGTTGTCGTTGCCTTTCAAACCTTTGATCTCACCGGTGGGAACGAGTTCCTCCTCGGTGATCATGTAAGGGTGAATGCGGTGAAGAACGGCATCTCCCACAAAGAGCTGGTCGCCTATCCGGTTGATTCCTGCAGGGTAGCCCAGACCTGTGGCCACGGTTTCGCTTACCCAGCTTCCATGGCTGTTTTTCTCCAGCTTTACCACACTGGCCCGCTTTAGTTTCAAGGCCTTTTCCCACAAGCTTCCCCTTTTCCCCGAGTCATTTACCAGGTAGATCTCCCCCCTGGAACCGGTGACCAGGGCATTGGGGGAGTGCTGCTGGTCAGTATGTATCAGTTCCACAAAGTCGAGTTGATTTCCCTCCACCCTGTATACCAGTACCGGATGATAATCCGGTTCTTTTTCGTGACTGATCACATAGAGCAGATCCCTGTCCAGATAAATGCCGTGGGGTCGAAAGAGGATACCACCAGGTTCGTTCAACCTTTTCATGGCGAATTGCTTTCCAGTAAGCAGATCCAGGGCGACCATCTCGCCATAAGGCTTGTGAGCTTCGCGCCGGCCGCAGCAAGAGATAATCAGCCGTGGACTCACCTGGAAGCTGTCAAGAACCATATCCTCCGGTCCGGGCTGAACCTGGATTCTCTCAAGCACAATTTGCGCCAGGACAGGCTGTGGAATGAAGCTGCTTGCGATTCCCACTGAAAGGGTGAACAGGGTGGATAATAGTCTGGGTTTCATATCTTGCGATGGGTAAGATCAAATGTAATAAATTGTGTTCAGGTAAAGCAACCAAAGGAAGCATTACTTCATCTTCTCATTGAATGCAACACGACAGAGTTATGAAGAAGCTGGTATTTTTGATGGTAATGGGGATGCTGTTCTCCTGTGAGAAGGAACTATTTGCATTGGATGCATTGGGGGCGAATGTCGGCATTGTGGGTACCTGGATCGAACAAGGATACCAGGGGGATACTAGCCTGCTAGAGCGTGCCGGGAAGCTGGACGAGGTGAAATACGGTTTCACTCTCAACGAGGACGGAACATTCATTGAACGGAAGAATTCAGGCTGGTGCGGTACTCCTCCCATTGCTTACGCTAATTATGGTGGTAACTGGGAGGCGGTATCCGATAGTCTGCTCAACATCACCGTGGGCTACTGGGGAGGAATGATGACCTACCAGATCAGGATTGTTTCTCTGGATGGAGAGGACCTGGCCATTAAATATCTCTACTCAGAGGATATGGCCGAGGCAAGATAGCCTGAAAACTCAAAAAAAAGCCTATTTTCGCTATCCTCTGAATGATGGATCGCGAAACTTTTTTCCAATTACTGTGGGGCTGGGCCATTCTGGGTCTGCTGGTATTTGTATTGTTGCTTTTTGTAAAGGCACCCTATGGACGCCATAGCCGAAAGGACTGGGGCCCCAATATTCCCAACCGCCTCGGTTGGTTCATGATGGAGTTCGTCTCCCTCCTGGTATTCGTGCTGTGCTTTCTCTTTGGTCCCGGAAATATTCAAATGCTTACCTGGATATTTTTTGCCCTGTATGTTTCTCATTACGTGAACCGCTCCCTTATCTGGCCCTGGCGCACCCGCACTACCGGGAAACAAATGCCCCTGGTGGTGGCTTTGATGGCTGTGTGTTTTAACCTGGTGAATGGATTTGCCAATGGCTATTATTTCTCGACCTTCCCCAGGGAGTATTCCATAGAGTGGCTCACCGATATACGGTTTATTCTGGGCTGCGTACTTTATACCGGGGGAACGTTCCTGAACTGGTGGTCCGACCAGATTCTTCTGGAACTGCGAAAGGGTGGGAAGAAAGGCTATTTTGTGCCTCAAGGAGGTTTGTTCCGCTGGATCTCCTGTCCAAATTTCTTCGGGGAAATTGTGCAGTGGGCAGGTTTTGCAGTAATGACCTGGAGTCCTGCAGCATTGGTGTTTGCCCTATGGACCTTCTTCAACCTGGTGCCCAGAGCCCTGAGTCACCACAAATGGTATCGCAGCACCTTTCCTGAATACCCCAAAGAACGGAAAGCGATACTTCCTTTCATTATCTAGCTTACTCAAAAACTACCTTAAGGGCATCCTTTATTTGTTTCTGGATTCTACCCACTTACGTGCATTTACAAAGGCCTCCAGCCAGGGGGTGGCCTCATCGTTCTTACGATCTTCCGGGTAGTATCCGCACTGCCAGGGTTGGTAGGCCCGTTCCAGGTGGGGCATCATGACCAGGTGGCGTCCGTCGGCCGAACACAGGGCGGCCACGTCGTAATCGGATCCGTTGGTATTGGCCGGGTAGGTGGATCGGCTGAATTTGGCAGCAATGTGGTATTCGCTTTCCGGCCTGGGCAGGACAAATTTGCCTTCCCCATGGGCCACCCAGATGCCCAGGTTCATTCCCTCCAGGGAGCCCAGCATAACAGATTTATTTGGCTGAACCTCCACACCCAGAAAGGCCGATTCGAATTTCCCGGAAGCGTTGTGATCCAGGGAGGGAGGCTGCTTATGTTCCGGGACCAGGAGGTCCAGTTCGATCATCAGCTGGCATCCGTTGCAGACTCCCAGACTCAGGGTATCCTCACGTGCGTAGAACTTTTCAAGGGCGATGCGTGCTTTCTCATTGTATTTGAAGGCACCTGCCCAGCCCTTGGCCGAACCCAGCACGTCCGAATTGGAGAATCCACCCACAAAGACAATTATCTGTACTTCTTCCAGGGTCTCTCTTCCCGCGATCAGGTCGGTCATATGCACGTCCTTCACGTCGAAGCCTGCCAGGTAGAGGGCGTGTGCCATTTCCCGGTCACCGTTGACCCCTTTCTCCCGGATAATGGCTGCCTTGATCCCGCTGTCGGTCCTTCGTTTGGGATCGATGCCCAGGCTTTCGAAGGTCCCTTTGAAATCGCCGAGATTGAACTCCAGGGCATGATTTTTATAGAACTCGAATCGTTCTACAGCCGGAGCATCTCCCGATTGTTTTCTATCGAGCAGATAAGAGGTGCGGAACCACAGATCACGGTAATGGTTGATGTCCAGTTTGAGGTTCTCTTCTTTGGTGTGGACCACGATGTCACGCCCTTCTGCGGGACGACCGATCACATGGTGCAGGATCCCTTCTTTCTCCAGCAGGGCAGTAATTTCATGATGCTTGTGTACCTGTATCACCACGCCGGGCTTTTCGCTGAAGAGCACGCGCACAGTCTCATCCGGCAGGCCGGTAATATCCACTTCCAATCCTCCGGTGGTATTGGCAAAGCACATTTCCATCAGGGTGGTTAACAGTCCCCCGGCCGATACATCATGGCCGGCAAGGAGGTAGTTTTCTTCTATCAGTGACTGCAGCAGGTTGAATCCTTTCACAAAGTAGTCCGGATCGGTCACCGTGGGTGCTTGCGCTCCAAGTTTGTTCTTGTACTGGGCAAAGGAGCTGCCACCCAGTTTAAAACCGTCTTTGGCCAGGTCGATGTAGATCAGCCTGCTCTCAGGATCGGGACGAAGAACCGGTTCCACAATCTTCCGGACATCACTCACTTCACCCGCTGCTGAGATAATCACCGTGCCAGGGGCATACACCACCTGGTCCTTGTACTTCTGAGTCATGGAGAGGGAGTCCTTTCCGGTGGGGATGTTGATGCCCAGGGCTATGGCAAAGTCGCTGGCTGCTTTGGCCGCATGATAGAGCCTGGCATCTTCACCCTCGTTTTTACAGGGCCACATCCAGTTGGCCGAGAGGGAGATGCTCCGGATGCGATCGGGCATGGGGGCCCAGACAATATTGGTCAGTGCCTCTGCAATGGACAGCACACTTCCGGCCTTTTCATCCACCATAGCGGCCACGGGGGCGTGCCCGATGGAGGTGGCATATCCTTTCTTCCCCTGGTAATCCAGTGCCACGGCGCCCAGGTTATTCAGGGGCAGCTGCAGTTCGCCGGCGCACTGCTGTTTGGCGACCTTACCAGTCACCGAACGATCCACCTTGTTGGTGAGCCAGTATTTGCAGGCCACAGCTTCCAGCTGCATAACTCCTTCCAGATCCTGGGCGATCTCACTGGTTTTATATGGGATCCTTTTGTGGCGGATCTTCAGGCTGCGGTCGTCCATCACCGTGTGCGGTGGTTTTCCAAACATATCTGCCAGTTCCAGGTCCATGGGTTTCTCGCCGCTAAGCTCACTTTCAAAAACAAAGCGGTGATCGTCGGTGATCTCCCCGATGATATAGATGGGTGCCCGTTCCCGTTGTGCAATCTGTACCAGTTCGTCCACATCTTCGGCCTTAATCACCAGGCCCATGCGTTCCTGGGACTCATTGCCGATGATCTCTTTGGCCGACAGGGTGGGGTCTCCCACCGGCAGTTTATCCAGGTGGATCTTTCCGCCCGTGGCTTCCACCAATTCGGAGAGACAATTGAGGTGGCCACCGGCCCCGTGGTCGTGGATGCTGACAATGGTATTTTTTCCTGATTCAGTCAGGGCACGGATAGCGTTGTAGGCTCTTTTCTGCATTTCCGGGTTGGCACGCTGCACCGCATTCAGTTCAATGGCATTTTCGAATTCACCGGTATCCACCGATGATACGGCTCCGCCACCCATGCCGATGCGGTAGTTGTCTCCACCCAGCAGCACGACCACATCGCCTTTTTTGGGGAGCTCTTTCTGGGCGTCTTCTTTCCTTCCATAGCCGATCCCTCCGGCCAGCATGATCACTTTGTCGAAACCAAATTTCTTGCCATGTTCCTCATGTTCAAAGGTGAGCAGGCTGCCACATATCAGTGGCTGACCAAACTTGTTTCCGAAATCGCTGGCTCCGTTGGAGGCCTTGATCAGAATCTCTTCGGGGGTCTGGTACAGCCAGGGCCTTTCGTCCATGGCCGTCTCCCAATTGCGTCCTGCTCCCAGCCTGGGATAGGAGGTCATATAAACCGCGGTTCCTGCCATGGGAACGGCTCCTTTCCCCCCTGCAATCCGGTCGCGGATTTCACCACCGGTGCCGGTGGCAGCCCCGTTAAAGGGTTCCACCGTGGTGGGGAAGTTGTGGGTCTCGGCTTTCAGAGAAAGCACAGTTTCGATGTCGGTGACCCGGAAGAAATCACTTTTGTCCTGCGACTCAGGGGCAAATTGTTCTACCCTGGGTCCGCTGGCAAAGGAGCAGTTATCTTTGTAGGCCGAAACTATGTGGTTGGGATGGGTCTGGGTAGTCTTTTTGATCAGCTGGAAAAGGGAGGACTCCTTCTCTACGCCGTCGATGATAAAGGTCCCGTTAAAGATCTTATGACGACAATGTTCCGAGTTGACCTGCGAGAAGCCAAACACTTCGCTGTCGGTCAGGGGTCGGCCAATCCGCTGGCTGACTCCTTCCAGGTATTCTATTTCGTCGGGATTCAGGGCCAGTCCTTCCTGGGCATTGTAGGCGGCAATATCAGTGATCTCCAGCACAGCTTCCGGTTTGCGGACGATGGAAAACACTTGCTGGTCAAGTCCTTCATACATGGCCTGTAACATGGGATCGAAGGAGGCCTCTTTGCCGGACACTACGAAGAACTCTTCAATTCTCCGGATCCCTGTGATTCCCATGTTCCCGGCAATCTCCACCGCATTGGTACTCCAGGGGGTGATCATCTCCTTCCGGGGACCTACAAAGTAGCCATCCATCTGGCTTTTGGGCACGAAGGTGGCGTTTCCGAACAACCATACCAGTTTTTCCCTGGATAAGGGTTCGGGCGCTGTATCTGCATCAATGGCAATAATTTTGTTGTCTTTAGTCTGGAAGAAATGGATCATGGAACCGGCTGTGTTAAGCGTCACTCAATTGGATGCCCCAAAGATAATTGCTTTTGTGTTAAAGCATGAAGGTTTTTTAACATTGGAAGGAATTGAATATATTTAGGAAAACTAAACCTACCCCTGCCATGATCCAGAAGAATTTTATCAAGCTTTATGAAGAAAGTTTTGCCAGGAATTTTGATCTTCCCGCGTTGTCGGATTACACCGGCGACATCTCTTATACCTATGGTGAAATGGCTCGTCAGATTGCCCGTCTTCATCTGATTTACGAAGTAGCGGGGGTAAAGAAGGGAGATAAAGTGGCAGTATTTGGAAAGAACTCTTCCAACTGGTGTGTGGGATTCATGAGTATCATTACCTATGGTGGGGTGGCAGTGCCGGTGCTGTCCGATTTCAAACCGGCCGATGCCCATACCATTATCAATCACTCCGATTCTGTGATGCTGCTGGTCGACAATCAGACCATGCAGGGACTTTCGGAGGCAGAGATGCAGGAGGTGAAGACCATCCTTTCACTGGACAATTGGGGTATTCTTTCATCAACACCTGATCCGGCACTCAAAAAGGCCTACGAGAATCTGGATGAGCTGTTCTATAAGAAATTCACCAAAGGATTTGGGCCCGAGCAGGTGAAGTACCCTGAAGTGAAAAACAGCGAAGTGGTGGAAATCAACTATACCTCTGGAACCACAGGATTCAGCAAAGGGGTGGTGCTTTCGGCCAATAGTCTGGCGGGGAACGTCGACTTTGCCATGCGTTCCATCGAATTGAATCCTGGAGAAAAGATGCTGGCTCTGCTCCCTCTGGCCCATTGCTACGGATGCGCTTTTGACTATCTTTTCCCCATGGCGGTGGGGGTGCATGTGACCATCCTGGGCAAGTTGCCGGCTACCCCGGTCATCATCAAAGCTTTTTCTGAGGTAAGACCCCACCTGATCCTCTTTGTCCCCATTTTCTTTGAAAAGATTTACAAGAAAAAGCTCCTGCCCATTTTGCAAAAGGTATCTGTGAAGGTGCTGACTAAAATTCCGGGAATCAAGGGCCTGATCTATGGAAAGATGAGAAAATCGCTGATCGAAACCTTCGGCGGTCGCTTTCGGGAGGCCGTGCTGGGGGGAGCCGCACTGGGCGCCGATGTAGAGGATTTCCTCACCAGGATAAAATTCCCCTTTACCATCGGGTACGGGATGACTGAATGTGGTCCTTTGATGTCCTACGAAGGTTTTGCCACTACGCGAAAAGGTTCCAGTGGAAAGATTCTCGATATCATGGAGCTGAAAATCGATTCGGACTTACCCTACGAGCTTCCCGGGGAGATCCTGGTGAAAGGGGAGAACCTGATGGAGGGTTATTACAAAAATGAGGAAGCCACCAAAGTCACCATTGACGAAGAAGGATGGCTCCATACCGGCGATCTGGGCATCACCGACGAAGACGGTTTTATTTACATCAAAGGACGTAGTAAGAGCATGTTGCTGGGTCCGTCGGGACAGAACATCTATCCCGAAGAAATTGAATCCAAGTTGGGCAACCTTCCCTACATCAGCGAGGCGGTGGTGTTGATGAACAGCAATCACAAACTGGAGGCTCTGATATTTCCCGACCCTGACCAGGTCAAAGCCGACCAGGTGGAGTCAGAACTGGAGACTAAAATGGAGGAGAACAGAAAAGAATATAACGATCAGGCAGCCGCTTACCAGACCCTCTTAAAAATCCACATCCACGAAGCAGAGTTCGAGAAGACCCCCAAAAGGAGCATCAAGCGCTTCCTGTATAAACTGGAGGATTAAGCCTGGTTTAGAGTGCATTCCCTTTATAGATCCTTGAAAGACCCGGGGGTATCAGGTATCCTTAAAAGGTGATCCGGCCACCCCAGGTAGCATTGCTTATGGTGGCTTCGGCCCTGCTATCAGGAAAAGCCGTCATCCACACTTCATAGGTTCCTACCGGGGTTCGCAGAATGTAACTGACGTTGTAGTTTCCGCTTTTCTCGTGCATGGTATATTTATAGTCAGAAATCTCTCCTTGCACAGTGACTCCACCCACGCCATTGGGGCCTATTCCAGCATCATCACCAATCTGAAGGACTCCGGTAATGGAATCAGAAGCTACAAAGTTCAGAGCGGAAGTGACCTGGAGCGATTCACCCCGCTTATTCCTTAATGAATAGGCCTCAAGCACAAACCTTCCGTAGCTGACCATGGTAGTGACCACTTCGACCGATTTGGCCAACTCATCAGCCTGTTGTTCTTTTTTCAACTCCTTGTTCAGTTTCTTCTGCTCACTCTTGCTGAGCTCCTGGGTGAAAGCCGGAAGTGTTAACAAGGCTACAATTATAATGCTTATGACTCTTTTCAAATCCCTTGGAATTATTATATAGGTTTGTATATAAACAGTTTAGAGTTTCCGTTGTTTGAACCCCAATAAATATAATGAATATTTCCCTATCAGTGGGCAAACTTAAATCCCTGGAATCTGCCATTCACCCATGCCTCTATCCCTTGAGAAGGAAGCCTGAACCATCCAATAGCCTGTGGTAATGAGAAAGGTTCTCCCGGTCGAAAACTACGAAGCTGACTTCCAGGACCGATCCCTTTTCTTCCAGGAATTGCACGACGGTGCGGGTGGCGATTTCTGCTGCCAGCTCTTTGGGGAATCCGTATACTCCGGTGGAAATATTGGGGAAGGCGATGGACCTTAGCCCCTTTTCCAGGGCCAGCTCCAGGCTGTGGACATAGCAACTTTGCAGAAGCTCAGGCTCGTGCTGCTTGCCTCCCCTCCAGACCGGTCCCACAGTGTGGATCACATGGCGGGCAGGAAGTTGAAATCCCGGGGTGATCTTGGCCTGTCCAGTTTCACAGCCCTTCAGAAGACGACAGGACTCAAGCAGTTCAGGTCCGGCAGCCCGATGGATGGCTCCATCCACACCGCCACCTCCCAACAGGGTGTGGTTCGCAGCATTTACAATGGCATCCACCCTAATGGAGGTAATGTCTCCCTGAATTAGCCGGATCCTGGGTTCCATGATGATTACATGCCTCTTACAGACGCTCCCAGTTCCGATTCGAAAGCCCTGGCAATCCGCAGCATGCATTTATCAATCTGTTTGTCAGTGAGGGTCTTTTCTTCATCCAGGAGGGTAAAGGAGAGGGCGTAGGATTTCTTGCCCTTTTCTATTTTATCACCTTCGTACACATCGAAGAGGCTTACCTTCTTCAGTAGCTTCTTTTCTGTGCTGAAAGCAAGGGTTCTAAGGGATTCAAAAGTGACTTTCCTGTCGAGCATAAGGGAAAAATCCCGGGTAACCACCTGGAACCTGGGGAGGGGCTCAAAGAGGATCCGGTGCCCGGAGAGCAGTTCCAGTACCAGATCCCAGTTAAACTCGGCAGCAAATACTGCTTGTTTGATATCAAAGATCTTGAGTACATCTGCAGCAATGCTTCCGAACTCCACCACCTGGTGGTCCTTCAGGAGATAGGCCTGACCTATATCCAGGTTTGGGTTTTCTGTGCCTGAGGTTTCCAGGTCCAGGGGATCGATCCCCAGTTTCAGCAGCACCGTTTCCACCCAGGTTTTCATCTCCTGGAACGAGGCTTCCACCGGTAAGCTGATCCAGTTCCCTGCCCGGACCTTGCCTGACAGGTAGATTCCCATGTGAAGCTCTTCATCATACTTTTCCAGTGGATCTTTCTTGCTCCCGCTTTGATTGAGGTAGTAACAGTTTCCAAATTCATAGAGCTTCAGATCCGGGTGCTTCCGGTTAATGTTCCAGGCCACAGCCTCCAGTCCGCCGAACAGGAGGTTCTGTCGCATCACTCCCAGGTCCTGGCTGAGGGGATTGGATATGCGGACTGCCTTAGGATCCTGCTGATCCCCCTGGTCGTAATAGGAAGTACGGGTCAGGGAGTTGGATTTCATCTCAAAGAAGCCGTTGGAAGTAAGCAGATCTGAACACAGGTTGATCACCTTCTCCTTATCGGGTTTGGGGGGGGTAGAAAGGGTGGAACGCAAGGAGGTCCCGATTTTCACCTTATTGAATCCGTAAATGCGAAGGATCTCTTCAATCACATCGGCTTCACGCTTCACATCCACCCTGTAGGGAGGAACCCGCACTACCATTCCCTGGTCGTTTCTTTGCTCCACCTCAATCTCCAGAGCTGTGAGAATGGATTGGATGGTATCGGGCGATATTTCGTTTCCGATAAGGCGATTCACATGATTATAGCTGATCTCCACCCTGAAATGCTCCACCGGCTCGGGGTATACATCCACCACTTCGGAAGTGATGCTGCCTCCTGCGATCTCCTTGATCAGCATGGCTGCCCGTTTCAGGGCCCAAACGGTCAAGTTGGGATCCGATCCCCGTTCGAAACGGAATGATGCATCTGTATTTAGCTGGTGGTGTTTGGCCGATTTTCGGATATAGACCGGATCGAAGCAGGCCGATTCCAGGAAGATGCTGGTGGTCTTTTCCGTGACGCCCGACCTGAGCCCGCCGAATACTCCGGCAATGCACATGGCTTCCCTGTCATTGCTGATCACCAGGTCGGAGGATAGCAATTTTCTTTCCTGCTCGTCCAGGGTGACAAAGGGAGTTCCCGCGGGCATGGTTTTCACTACGACCTTGTTCCCGCTTACTTCTGCAGCATCAAATGCATGCAGGGGCTGCCCGGTTTCATGAAGAACAAAATTGGAGATGTCGACCACGTTGTTGATGGGGGTTTGCCCGATGGACCTCAAGCGGTGTTGCAGCCAGGATGGACTTTCCGCAACGGTGACTCCACTGATGGTGAGAGCCGAATAGCGTTTGCACCCGGCCTTCTCCTCGATTTTCACAGGGATGAGCAGGTCGTTGTTATCACTCCGGAAGGATTCTATAGAAGGTTTTGTCAGCTGTACCTTGCCCTTTTGCGTCAGGTAAGCAGCCAGGTCCCTGGCCACACCCAGGTGGGAGGCTCCGTCGATGCGATTGGGGGTCAGACCGATCTCAAAGACAATATCGTTCTCCAATTTGAAATAGCCGGCTGCAGGGCTTCCTGGGACAGACCCGGGATCCAGCACCATGATCCCGTCGTGGGAAGTCCCCAGGCCCAATTCATCCTCGGCACAGATCATGCCCATGGAATGAACACCACGGATCTTTGCTTTTTTAATGGTAAAACCTTTGTCGTCGGGATAGAGCGTGGTGCCCACAGTGGCAACGGGGACTTTCTGTCCGGCCGCCACATTGGGAGCACCGCATACGATTTGTACCGGCTCACTCTCCCCCAGGTTTACTATGCATATGGTGAGTTTTTCGGCATCGGGATGCTTTTCGCAGCTAAGCACTTCTCCAATGACCACCCCTTCCAGTCCGCCTTTTACCGACTCAAGGGCTTCCATCCCTTCGACTTCCAGTCCGATGTTGGTCAGTATTTCGCCGACCTCCTGAGCACTTAGGTCGGTCTGTATGTATTGCCTGAGCCAGTTATGGGAAATTTTCATAGATGCAGATAAGCTGCAAAAATAGTGCATTTCTACGAAAGCCCAAAGTGCT
>SPBY01000076.1 GCA_004525825.1 Bacteroidia bacterium | reverse complement strand
GTTGATCACAGGTTTGTGATTCTGCAAAGCCAGAGTCACGCCATGATCACCAGCATACTTTGCACTCTCAATCATACCCTCTCTGCACCAGTCCCATATCTGCTCGGGTTCAAACTGGTAATGGGCTTGCTGCCAGCTTTCCCTGGCTATATCATATCTGCCTCCGGTGGGATGCAGGGTAACCCCCGGCCATCCCAGGAATACCCTCAGCGGTTTTACTCCCAGGTCGGAGGTCATGCGCATCAATTCGCGGAGATAAACTATCTGGCACTCCCGATACTCCGGTACCGGATTGCTGAAATCATTGTTGGCCGATACCGCGTAAATGTCCAAACCCAGGTCGGCTGCTTTTGTCTTCAATTCCTTACAGCGCGAGGTAGGCATATCCAGTGGATTGCCGTGGGGCCTCTTTCCGTCGATTTCGATTCCATCGAAGCCGAATTCCTTGGCTTTGATCATCATCTTATCCAGAGTAAGGGCTTCACCTTTGTACCACACCCCGAGAAAGGTGATGCTGTACAATCCGACCTTATTAACTGCTTTTTTGGGTATTTCTCCTGCCATCAGGTTCATGGCCTGTGAAGACAATCCAACTGCAGCAGTGCCAACGGCTGCGTTTTGCAGAAATTTTCGTCTGTTAATGTTGCTGTTAGTGTTCATGATAGAAAGTTTTAAGTTAGTAGTAGTTTTGTGTAGTCCTGAATCAGGTAATTACTTCATTATCTGCATCCCAGTGAACTTTTCTTCCTTCCCGGTAGGAAAGCGTTGCCATATGTGCCGTTACAGCCTCTTCAAATCCCCGTTCGATATTACAGCTGGTAGTACCGACGTTTCTGATGCAATGGAGCCATTCAGCCAGGTGAAGCTGGGTGGCATTGACTTTCTGCCCATCCCTGTAAGTATGTGTCAATCCTCTGTCAGCATAGTACTTTGTAGTGGGCGATGAGATAGCATCCACATCATCACGGTCCGTTTCGTAACGCACAAAGGGGGTGCTTGGATCGATGATCGCCGATTCAATTCTACCTTTGTATTTTGACGAGTTCTTATCTGCCCAGACGGTCAGTGCTCTTCCCAGTTCCAGGGTGGCATCTTTTCCCATGAAAAGAGTCCCCCGGGGAATACCGCTTGCCAGCGTGCCACTGTATAGCAGGCTAAGTTGCCTGTGAGGATATTCAAAGCTTGCCTGGAAGACATCAGGCACCTCTCTGCCATCGTGGTGGTAATAAATCCCTCCCGATGCCATGGCTGACTCAGGAATTCCCAGATCCAGAATGGAATTAACTGCATCGAACTCGTTGGAAAAGAGATCGCCCGACATGCCTGTTCCGTAGTCCCAGAATCTCCTCCATCCGTAATAACGTTCCCGGCTGAACCGAGTTTGCGAGCTCGGCGTAGCCAATTCGGCTTTCTCAGATGTAGCTCCCTGAAACAGTTCCCAGTCGACCGTCTCCAGGTTTGCTTTCCCCTCCCAACCGAAACTCCATTCAACTGGTGAATCGTTCCGGTTCGTGGTAGTCTCAATCAGTGTAATCTTGCCGATGGTATCATTCCCGATCAGTTCTTTTGCCTTGTGGTTCAAATCACGCTGTCGTCCCTGGTGACCCAGTTGAAAAACAACACCACTTTGCCTGACTGCATCTCTTACAGCGATGGCCTCCTCAACGGTGCGTGTCATGCACTTCTCCAGGTAGATGTGTTTGCCTCTCCGGGCTGCATCGATGGCCATTCTGGCATGCCAGTGGTCGGGAGTGGCAATGATCACGGCATCCATATCTTTGCGGTCCAATAAATCGAGATATTGCTTATAGCCCCTGGAATTTTTTCCCGCTAAAGCCAGACCTTTTTCGAGACGGGCATCATACACCTCACATACACCCAGCCATTCCATGTTCATATCCTTTGGAGCGGCCCTGATGAGAGCTTCGCCCCTGGCACCGCAACCTAAGATTCCAACCCTCAATACATCACTTTTCCTCTCGGACTTAGAATCCTCAGATAGCCTTTTGTTCACAGCAGGTTCACCGCTGCTCACAAGTAAGGGTATAGATCCAATACCGGCTATGAAATCCCGTCTTTTTATGGTTCTCTATTTATTTAATCCCGTCTGAAGCGAGATTTAATTGGTTCAGGAATCCAATAAAGGTAGCGATTTGTTGACCTATAATCAATGCTGAAAGCCTAACTATTTATTTAATGCCCTGATCCGCTGAAGAAGTGTTGGATGTGAATTGTGAAAAAAGACATAGACAGGATGGGGTGTCAGGTTGCTCAGTGTATTCTTGTAAATTTTCTTCAGTGAGCTAACCATTTTGTCTGCTTTATACTCTTCCCCTGCAAAGCGGTCGGCCTGGTACTCATTGTGGCGAGAAAATGCATTGGTTCCGAGCCCCACCAGCAGAGAAATGGGTGAATATAGGATTCCGAAGGCCACCAATCCGAGATGAAAAGAAGCCCCCTCCCCGCCGAGCGCATGTGCAAAACTATCCATGCCTACAAATAGAGAGAACAGGTAAAGCGTAATGGCCGTTTGAACGGTTCCAAGAATCAGACCACTGGTGGTATGTTTTTTCTTGTAATGACCCACTTCATGGGCCAGGACAGCCACAATCTCTTCTTCTTCAAGATCATTGATCAGGGTATCAAACAGTACGATTCTTTTCTTCGGTCCCAAACCTGTGAAGTAGGCATTGGCTTTGCTGGAGCGCTTTGAGCCATCCATCACATAGATGTTATCCAGTTTAAAACCCACTTTTTGCGCAAAGCCTTCAATCTTGCTCCTGAGCGTACCTTCTTCCAAAGGGGTTTGCTTGTTGAATAAAGGCACAATCAGATTGGAATAGAACATCGTCATAAACAGCGAAAGGATTGTGACCACTCCCAGGGCTATCAACCAGAACCACTTGCCTGTCAGTATATAAATCCAGGTAATCAGTGCGAGGAGCCCTCCCCCTATTACCGCTCCAAGTAGCCAGCCCTTGATCTTGTCCAGAATGAAGGTTTTTGCATTGGTGCGGTTGAAACCGTATCGTTCTTCAATCACAAAGGTATTATAGACAGAAAAAGGGGTGCTTAGTATGTCGCTGGCCAGGGCTAACAGTCCGAAAAAGAGCAATACCTGAATAATGTATTGGTTGCTAAAGCCTTTCACAAGATGGTCAAGCCAGCCAAAGCCGCCTAAAAAAAACATCAGGAGCATCACCACCAGGCTCAGAGAACTTGTAAAAAAGGAAAAGCGGGTAGTATCGCGCTTATAGAGCTGACTCTTCTGGTATTCCTCCTTGTCAAAAATACCACTTAGCTCCTCCGGAAGCTCCGGGAGGATGTGCTTCAGATTCAAAGCATCCAGGACCCGGTCCAGCACATATCCAAACAAAAGTACCCCAATAAGGGCCACAAACACCGAATTATACATCATCTCCTCCCTTTCATCTTGCTCTTTTTACTTTACACTTTACACTTTCTACTTTCAACTATTTCACTTGCTTCTCAATCTCCTTCCGGTTCAACAAGCGCACATCGAGCTCCTCGCGGTAGTATTGGACCGCTTCAAGGCTATCAAACCCAAGGGCCATATCCACCAGGATGCTGGCCGAATCAAGCTGGTCCTCAAGCTCATAGTAGATGGCCAGGTTATGATAGGCCTTTGCTACCAGGGTGCTGTCGACCGAAGATGTTAGACCTTCCCAGATGGAAAAAGCACTTTCCCAGTCCCCATTGTCCGTGTACTTTACAGCTAATTTCAGTGAATCGCCCTTTCCCCTGTAGAGGCTCCTTGATGCATGGTTCCATACCGGGACCAGGTATCTCCCATAATTGAATCCGCTTTCAAAAAAAAGATCCCGAATCATCTCAAGACCCGTATATACGGTCTCCACAAAGGTTCCATTTTCGATCACCGGATAGAACAGTGTGTCCGTAGTAACATAACTATCAAAAGGGACTGGACTCCCGGGCAGATGTATGTTCCATTTAATCTTGTTGTACACCTCATAATAATTGTTCTGAATCTCATCCGGAGCATCCGTGTAGTAATCAAAATGCTGTTTCAGTCCCGCATAGTAGTATTCCAGGCTGATGATGGCATCCCCGCCGATGGTGTCACAGATATTATCCACCTCCCTTCTTGTGAGTATCTTGTCTTCAAGGGCAAGAGTATCGGTCCTTCTCTCATTTAACCATATGGGCATGTAAAAACGAGTAATGGGAGAATGACGCAGAACTTCCAGCGTACCCCTGTTCAGGTTGTTGTTAATCAGCGTATCCAAAATCACAAGTTGCCTGGCGTCAAGCACTTCCTGGTTGGCCTCATCCCAAACAACAGGCGTTAAGGGCGCCCTGTTCAGGAATAAAAGTTGGTAAACCTGATCGGGAAAATTTACTGTGGCGGGTTCAAGTACTTCAAATTCAACCACACTATAAATGCTGCTGCATCCTCCCAGAGCGAAAGAGGAAATTAATACACTGATGAATACCCAGGCCCTGACGATGTAAGACTTTATGACTTTGGCTCGGCCATCGGCCTCACCGAGCTCGGCTTCGCCTCGGTTCGAATTTACAGACATATTACACACTCATTCCACCGCAAACCTGCAAGGTCTGACCTGTCATGTAGGAGCTTAATTCCGAAGCGAGAAACACGGACACATTGGCCACATCTTCAGGCACTCCACCTCGTCTCAAAGGAATGCCCTTGATCCACTCCTCTTTCACATTTTCAGGAAGTTTGTCGGTCATATCGGTGATGATAAAACCAGGTGCAATGGCATTGCATCGCACATTCCTGGATCCCAGCTCTTTGGCTATGGACTTGGTGAAGCCGAGTATGCCAGCCTTGGAGGCCGAATAGTTGGACTGTCCAGGGTTTCCGTTCACCCCTACCACCGAACTCATGTTGATGATCGATCCGGTGCGGGCTTTTAGCATATATTTCTGGACAGCTTTGGTAAAATTGAATACGGATTTGAGGTTCACTTTGATCACCAAATCCCACATTTCCTCATCCATTCTCATCAGGAGGGTATCGCGGGTGATCCCGGCATTATTCACCAGAATATCCACCTTCTCAAAATCTGCAATCACCTGGTCAACTACCTGGTGAGTCTGTTCATAGTCGCTGGCATCGCTTACATATCCTATACCTTTCACTCCAAGGCCGGTCAACTCCTTCTCCAGGGTCTCCATATTCTCATCCCTCGATAGGTCTGTAAATGCAACATCAGCACCCTCCTGGGCAAAACGAAGGGCAATCATACGCCCGATACCCCTGGCCGCTCCGGTTACCACTGCAACTTTTCCTTTTAATAGATCCATGATAGATTAGTTTATTTTGAATGAATGATAGAACACAAAGAAAAGCATAAAGGTTCAAACTAAAAAAGATAGGCTTCCAGCTCTTGGCTTACCTCCCCGGCAGGCCCCTGTAGAAAAAGATCAGTCATAGATTCTGTATAGCTTGATCTGCTGGGATTGATTTCAATCACAGTGGCTCCGTTGGATTTAGCGATCGAGGGCAGCATTCCGGCAGGCATTACCTCTCCTGTAGACCCTATAATCAGCAATACATCGGCCATAGAGATTTCTTCCACCGATCGGTTGGCTGCATCAGGAGGTATCCCTTCCCCAAAGAACACAAAATCGGGCTTCAGCACCTCACTGTCATCCTTGCATCTTGGAGGAAGAAGATCCAGAGAAATGGTCGAAATCTCGTAGCGTTCCCCACAGTGACTGCATTTAAGCCATTTGGAGTTCCCATGATACTCGATCACTTTGCTGTTTCCAGCCTCGTAGTGCATGTTATCGATGTTTTGTGTAATCAGTGACCTGAGCATCCCCTCCCTCTCCAGCCTGGCCAGCAAATAGTGGGCCGGGTTTGGTAGGGCATTCTGAAAGTACTGATAAAAAATCTTAGAGATCGCCTGCCACGATTCAGAAGGATGAGAACAGAAATATTCAATATCAAGGATAAAAGGATCGTGTTGTGACCAGATTCCGCCTTCTCCTCTGAAAGCCGGAATCCCACTCTCGACAGAGATCCCGGCACCTGTAAATGCCACCAGGTGCTTTGCATTGGCAATCAGCCCGGCGGCCTTTATGATTTCCTGCTCACTGCAGTTCATATCCTATTTCAGAAGTTCAGCCATCCTCTCCCCGATATCAGCCGGAGAAACCACCACGGAGATTCCACACTCCTCCATGATTTTCATCTTTGCTTCTGCAGTATCTGCCTTTCCTCCTATGATGGCACCAGCGTGGCCCATCCTGCGGCCCTTGGGAGCGGTCTGTCCGGCAATAAAACCCACCACAGGTTTGCTTCCATGTTCTTTGATCCAATAGGCAGCCTCAGCCTCCATGCTTCCGCCGATTTCACCAATCATGATAATTCCCCTGGTCTGATCATCCTCCATCAGCAATTTCACTGCATCCAGGGTGGTGGTCCCAATGATAGGGTCCCCCCCTATGCCAATACATGTGGATTGTCCCAAACCGGTTTTTGTGATCTGATCGACAGCTTCGTATGTCAGCGTACCCGAACGGGAAACAATTCCGACCACCCCCTGCTGGTGAATAAAACCGGGCATGATCCCTACTTTGGCCTCACCGGGAGTGATGACACCCGGACAGTTGGGCCCGACGAGCCTTGTGTCGCGATTCTCAAGGAAAGCTTTCACACGTATCATATCGGAGGTTGGAATGCCTTCTGTGATGCATACCACCAGTCCGATCCCCGCATCAGCGGCCTCCATAATGGCATCGGCGGCAAAACCGGGTGGAACAAAAATCACCGATGTATCTGCCCCGGTCGATTTCACGGCTTCGAGTACCGTATTGAATACCGGTTTACCCAGGTGTTCCTGTCCCCCTTTTCCGGGAGTTACTCCACCTACCAGCTTTGTCCCATACTCGATCATCTGTTCAGCATGAAAAGTTCCTTCACTGCCTGTAAATCCCTGCACAATTACCCGGGAGTCTTTATTCAGTAATACACTCATAGAATTTACTTATTTTGGATTCTCATGAAACTCAAATGTAGCTAAAATATTTGTACATTTAAATATGGAAGCAATCCTCTATATAGGCATCGCTCAGACCTTTTTTGCAGGTATTCTGATAGCCGTAAAAAAGCCCGCAGTATATGCCAATCAGATCCTCTCAGCGTGGCTCTTTATCATTTGTGCCGAAATGATTATTGTTTTGATCAACGAGACCCTGGTTGAACTTTATCCCATTAAGATTCTTCCCTATACCTATGGTCCGATGCTTCTGCTTTATGCAAAATGGATGACCACGGAACATCCCCGTTTCGATCTGAAATACCTCTGGCATTTTGCCCCATTCTTCATTTTTCTGATCGCCTCCCTCATATTTATAGATCAGAGGGTGATGGACGGTACCCATGGATTTCTGGTCATTGACAGTTTCGTCTCTTTCCGAATAATATATGCCATCACATTTTTCCTATCCATCACCGCCTATTCTGTGGCTACTTTTGTGGTGATCAACCGTCACCAGAAGAGGCTAAAAGAGCTGGTAAGTTACTCATCCGGAAAGATTACCCTGCAATGGTTGCTGGGACTTTCCATTACTTTTTACACGGGCTATGTAGTGATGTTTATTTTCGGGGGGGTGGATATCCTGACTGGCTTCATGCCCTTTGATCCCTATGAAATCTCTTTCATTGGTCTGACCCTGCTTACTTTTCTGTTTGGAGTATTCGGATTCCAGCAGCCATGTATTTTTGAGGAGGTGGTCAGGTTCCATCCTTCTGAAACTGATTCATCCAAAGAAAGCGACCCAATAAAGTATCAGCGCTCTGGACTGAAGCAGAAAGATGTGGCCGATTATGTGAATAAGATCAGGAAATACATGGTCATCGAAAAGCCTTACCTAGACAGGGAACTGACCATTTACGATCTCTCCGAGCAGCTTAAGATTCCCAGACACATTATTTCAGAGGTCATTAACGAGCACATGGGAAAGAATTTCTATAACCTGGTAAACGATTACAGGGTCAATGAAGTAAAGGAGAGAATGAAAAGCGAGGATTTACAAGTGATCACCATCCTGGGCATCGCCTATGACTCAGGATTCAACTCCAAATCGAGCTTCAATACCATTTTCAAAGAGAAGACCGGCCAGACCCCCAGCGAATACCTGAAAACCCTGAAATAGGCCTACTTCCAGAAATTGCGGAACGACCGGCCCAGCACCGATCGGAAAATGCGATAGTAAATCTTTCGATGGGGCGGATGCTTCAGGAACAATTCAAACCAGGTGGGTTTGATCATCACGGTTTTATGGTGGCTGAATGCATCGAAACCGGGTTTCCCATGATAGTGTCCCATGCCAGAATCCCCCAATCCGCCAAAGGGAGCGTTCATGTTGATGAAATACATCACCACCTCGTTGATCATGCCCCCACCCGAAGGCACTTCCCGCATGATTTTTTTGGCTAAGCTGATATTTCGGGTAAAAATATAGAGTGAGAGCGGGGCCGGCTGAGATTTCAGGAGCTTGAGCAGCTCATCCAGGTTATTGTAGGTAAGCACGGGAAGCAGGGGGCCAAAGACCTCCTCCTGCATCACCTTGTCACCGGCCTTTACCCCGTCCATGATGGTGGGTTCAATGTAAAGATCATCCCGGTCGAAGGTCCCTCCATGAACCACCTTCTCAGGATCGATCATGGATACTACCCGGTCGAAGTGTTTTTCATTGACCATGCGTGGAAGGATGGGACTCTGCCTGGGATCCGGACCTGTGATCCTGGTCATATATCGCTTGACCTCTTGTACAAATTCATCCTTTATATCCTCATGCACATACAGATGGTCGGGCGATACACAGGCATTCCCATTATTGTGAAGCTTGCCCCAGGCAATCCTCTGTGCACTCCTTTTCAGATGGCAGTCGGGCATCACAATGACCGGATTTTTACCTCCCAATTCCAGGGTAACGGGAGTAAGCTGTTCTGCAGCTGCCTTCATCACGATCTTTCCCACCTGTGTACTGCCGGTAAAAAAGATCTTGTCAAACTTCTGTTTCAGCAGTTCGGTGGTCTCTTCCACTCCTCCTTCCTGGACATATACCAGCTCTTTGGGAAAGTTGGTATTGATCAATTTGGCCAGGGCAGCTGAAGAGTAGAACGTAAGCTCACTGGGTTTCAGGACCACTGTATTTCCAGCAGCCAGGGAAGAAACCAGGGGGATCAGGGAAAGCATATAGGGATAATTCCACGGGCCGATGACCAGGGTGACCCCAAAGGGTACCGGAAAGCTTCTGGTGCGGGCCGGGAAGTTGGAAAGGTTGGTCAGATGAGTACGCGGACGGGACCACCTGTTCAGCTTTCGAATGGCAACATTGATTTCTCCGTAGGGCAGACTTAACTCATTCTCGAGGGTGGCCTGGAAGGACTTCTTGAAATCCTTGTAGATGGCTTCGGCCAATACTTGTTCATTTTCCAGAATCAGATTGTGGAGTTTTCTAAGGTTCTTTTTTCTCTCTGAAACGGACCGGGTATGTCCGGCCAGGAAGTAGTTGCGTTGGGATTCAATCAGTTCCTTCATGGCTCTAAAAATAGCAAATAATCCCTCAAAAGGTTCAGACTTGTCGGATTGAACTGCTTTGGCCGGGAAAGCAGGTCCGAACCGCACAGTTCGGACGATGCACAGAAAGACATATGGTAATTTTGGACTTATGAAACGTGCTATCCTCTTATCTCTTGTATTTTGCTTATGGAATCTAGGTGCTAGGTCACAGGGACTTTTTGAATCATCCCTCCTGGGCGATCAGGAAAATGCGGAAAGTAAAAATATAAGCATTGGAGGTTTTATACGTTCGGCCCTTTACCTGGGGAATACGCCCGAGGAGGAAAAGCTATACTTACAGAGTGCCTATGGCCAGGCAGGATTGTTGCTGAAGGCAAAAGCAGGGACAGTGGCTACAGCCAAAGCAG
>SPBY01000141.1 GCA_004525825.1 Bacteroidia bacterium | reverse complement strand
TGCCTGGGAATGGGCGGTGGCCCATCCCGAGGTGTATTTCAGGAATCCTGAAGATGTAGTCACCGGACAGTATGGTGACAATGATTCCAGTGATGATTTCTACTGGGCTGCTGCTGAGCTCCTTATTTCCACTGGAAAAGGCATGTACCTGGACTACCTGATTGAGAATCCTCAACCCTACCAACACCAGATCACCAACAGCTGGATGTTTTTTATCCGAAACATGGGATTCCATACCTTGCTGATCAATTCAGAAAAATTTAAAGATGAAACAGCCCGGGAGCTGGCTGGGGACCTGAAACAAAAGCACCTCGCCCTTTCGGACGAGATCCTGGCAAAGATGGACTCCATTCCCTATGGCATCAGCATCGATCACTTTGAATGGGGCTCCAACAGCGATGTCCTGAACCAGGCCATGATCCTTTGCATTGCCCATCATCTGAGCGGCAATCAGAAGTACCTGGACGGAGCCATCCGGAACACCGATTACATCTTTGGGAAGAATGCCACTGGTTACAGTTTCCTCACAGGATTCGGATCCAAACAAGTGATGAATCCCCACCACCGGCCCAGCGGTGCTGATGGCATAGAAGCGCCTGTACCCGGCTTTATCCTGGGTGGTCCCAATATGCACAAGCAGGACAAAGCTGCGGTGGAGTACGCATCCGATTTCCCCGCGAAAAACTTTGAAGATGTGGAAGCCAGCTATGCGTCCAACGAGGTATGCCTCAACTGGAACGCCCCCGCCGTATTTGTACTGGGATACCTTGAACAGGTATGCAAATAAGGGTCAGACCTGAATGAAAGCCCTCAGTTTCTATTACCGCACCCTGACCCGGAATAAAGTCTTTTCCCTGATTTCCATTGGTGGTTTTTCGCTCAGTCTGGCCGTGGTAGTATTGCTGCTATCTTTCATCCGGTCCGAAAAACAATACGATAAGTCCATTCCAGAAGTGGAACAGATATATCGGGTCCTGAGCAACGATCATTCCTCTTATATCCCTGAACAGGCCCGTGATAAATTGCTGAGCGAGTTTCCCCAGGTCCGTGCAGCTACCAAGGTATTGTTTGGTAACAGCCCAGTTCTTTACAAGGAACAAAACTATGATTTGCTGGTGGCGCATACCGATTCGGGCTTCTTTCAGGTGTTTTCCCTCCCTGTATTGTCAGGTCAAAGGGACGCCCTGTTCAGGGATCCCCACCAGGCGGTATTGACCCAAAGCGGCGCCCGTAAAATTTTTGGGGATGCCAATCCCATCGGGCAGATCCTGAATGTTTCCCACGAATTCGATGTGGAAGTTGTCGCCGTGGTCCAGGACTTCCCGGAGAAGAGCTCCCTTCAGGGGGAAATGTTTTGCAGTGCTGATCTCCGAATGCGCTACAGCCTGACCTCTAGCGGTGAAAAGGAAGCCTACCTGTATACCTTATTCCTGAAACTTCACCCTGCTTACGGGCCGGGGTTCCTGCAGGATTCCCTGACGGCCCTGATACATCCCTACCTGGACTGGTATGAAGGTCGTGAGTATTCCCTGCATCCCTTCAAGGATGCTTACTTTGACATCAGCACCCAATGGGACGGCCTCTCACATGCCAATGTGAAACTTCTGGGCCTGCTTGGATGGCTAAGCCTGATCATTCTGATACTTGCCGTATTCAATTACATCAACCTGACCATCGCCCAGAGTACAGGAAGGCTGCACGAACTGGGAGTCAAGCAGGTGTTTGGTGCAGACCGGCCCTGGCTGATCAGACAGTTTATCCAGGAAGCCTTCTTCCAGGTGGCTTTGGCCCTGGCCCTGTCCTTTGTCCTGGCCATCTTCCTGAAACCTGTGCTCGGAGACATTCTGGGGAAAGAAATTGATATATGGATGATTCTGAAAGATCCCCTGGCCCTCCTACTGGTGCTGGCCGGCTTGCCCATGGTGGCAGCCGTATCGGGGATCTACCCGGCCCTGGCCATCCTCAGGCTGCAACCCCGTGAGATGTTACTCAAGCAGGCCGGACTGGGTCGCAAGAGCTTTGATATCCGCCGCATGCTGACCATCCTGCAATTCACCATCCTGATCGCGCTGATCATTTCCGCGTCGACCCTGGTCAAACAACTCAGGTATGTGCAGACTAAGGACCTGGGTTACAGCACCGATTTACTGGTCCGCCTATTGGTCCATTACCAGATTGAGGATAAGGTCCCCGCAATGATGGAAGACATAAGCTCCCTGGCCGTGGTGAAGAGCTGCTGCGCTTCCATGGGAACCCCTGGCGCCATCTGGAGCACTTCCAGCAATGAAGGTCTGGCCACTTCCATGATTTCTGCCGATTACCGCTTCCTGGAGACCTTTGAGTTGGAACTCAGGTACGGGAGGAACTTTTTCCCGGCCGAATCCACAGAAGTTTGCCTGGTCAACGAATCTCTGCTCAGCGACCTGGGGGGATGGGATTCGGCTGAAAATCATGAGGTCTTTGGCAGTCAGGTGGTGGGCGCATTCAGGGATTTCCATTTCGAAGACCTGTATACCCCCATGGGCAACCTGCAGATACGCAATGAGCCGAATGTGGCCCACCTGTGTATTCGCTTTTACCCGGGCGACATTGCCCAGGCCCTGTCCAGCGTTGAAGAGGTCTTTAGGACGCATGCGCCCGGATTTGCTTTCAACTACGAATTTTACGACCAGTGGATGCAGGCCATGTATGCACAGGAAGAAAAACGGGCGCAAAGCATTCGCCTGCTTTCCCTAATCGCCATTCTGCTTTCCTGCATGGGTCTTTTTGGAATGGCTCAGTTTGCTGCCCGAAGGCGGATTAGGGAAATAGGTATCCGGAAGGTGAACGGAGCCAACGAAAGTCAGATCCTCTGGATGCTGAACCTGGGCTTTCTCAAATGGATCCTGCCTGGCATTGTTCTTGGGATCCCCCTGGGCTGGTACTTCATGCAGAAGTGGCTGGCTGGCTTTGCCTATAAAACCCGGCTGGACTGGTGGATCTTTGGCCTGGCGGCTCTGGTGGCTGTGGTGGTGGCCATTCTGACCGTCAGCTGGCAAAGCTGGCGGGCCGCCCGGAGAAATCCTGTGGAAGCACTGCGTTATGAATAAAGTAAAACTGAAGTCCGTGAAAAACATGCAAAATTTGATCCTGCTGGTCCTGTTCCTGGGAATGCATGCTTGCAACAAGGGTCCTGAATTACCCTCCTATTTAAGTGAACATGAAGCCTCATACAAGGAAAATCCCCGGCAAGCCAACCTGCAGTGGTTCCAGGAAGCGAAATATGGGATGTTTATACACTATGGTTTATATAGCCAACTGGAAAAGGGCGAGTGGGTGCAACTCAACGATACCATCCCGGTGGCGGAATATGCCAAACTAAAGGAAAATTTTACTGCCGAAAACTTCGATGCCGACATGATCACCGACCTGGCCATCAAAGCAAGCATGAAATACATCACCATCACCTCCAAGCATCACGATGGTTTCTGCCTGTTTGAAACGAAAGCTACCGATTTCAATGTGATGAATTCCCCCTGTGGACGGGACCTGATCGGGGAGCTGTATGAGGCCTGTGAAAGAAAAGGGCTGGGGCTGTTCCTATACTATTCCTACGGGGCCGACTGGAAACACCCTTACTTCTATCCCAGGGAAGCAGGCTGGGCCAATGCCCGTCCCGCCTACAAAGAGCCACAGCCAGAATATAAATATGAAAAGAAGGCTGATTTTCAGATCTACGTAGATTTTGTACACAAACAGATCACCGAGCTTTTTACCCAGTATCCACATATAGCAGGAATCTGGTTCGATCCCATCATGGGTTTCTACAGCCGTCCCGACCTTTTCCCCATCGACTCCACTTACGCCCTGGTCAGATCCCTCTCCCCTCATGCCTTGATTTCTTTTAAGCAGGGCGCCAACGGGGAGGAAGATTTTATGGCCCCCGAAAGAGGAGGTGAGGCCAAAGTGGGTCAGCAGTTTGAGGTAGCCAGGCAGGTATACGAACTCAACAAAAATAAACCCAAAGAAATATGCAATACCCTTCAACCCCACGCCTGGGGATACAACAAACAACACGATGGAAATCACAAAAATGCTGATGAGATCCTGCAAATGCTGACTGATGCTGCTGCCATAAACGCCAACCTCTTGCTGAATGTGGGTCCAAAAGGAGATGGTTCCTTCCCCGAAGAGGACATCAGGGCCCTTGAAGAGGCAGGATCGAGACTGCAATCCATGCAAAACTAATTGGCATCCAGGAAAATGGTGATCGCTTCCATTGCTGTCAACAAGCGCTCGGCCATTCACAGCCTGACCGAAATCGACGTCACAGATGCACGTCACCTGATCCGTGAGATTCATGAGAAGGGAGGTCCGAAAATTTCTTTTACCGCCTACCTGGTCAGCTGCCTGGCCAGGACGCTGAAGGACCATCCGGAACTGAATTCATTTATCAGGCCTCGCAAGCTGGTATTGCTGGATGATGTCACCATTAGTGTGCTGGTGGAACGTGAACTGGGCGATGAAAAGGTGCCCGAACCGGTGGGCATTCAGGCGGCACAGAATAAGAGCCTACTGCATATCCATGAGGAAATCCGCGCTGCCCAGGCCAAAGAGAGCAAAAAACTGGGCGATCTGACCTGTTCGGCCTGGATTCGCCTGATCCCTGGTTTTCTCCTGAAGACTTTTGTCAGGATAGCCGACCGGAATATCACCATGGCCAAACGGTATGGGAAAGTAGCTGTCACTGCATTGGGCATGTTCAGCAATACAGACACCTGGTTCATCCCACACGGAACAGCTACGGTTTTGTTAACAGTCGGTAGCATTGTCAAGAAACCGGTCTGGCGGAACGAACAGTCGGAGCCCAGAGAGATGCTTCATATCACGGCCTCTTTCGATCACGAAATTGTGGATGGTGCTCCAGCTGCACGGTTTATTAAGCAATTTTCAGAGATGGTGGAGGGTGGAAGCCTTCTAGATGCTAAAGAAGTAAACAGTTAATTTTCAGCCATTTCATTGATCTTTTCACTTGACTCCTATGCAATAAGGTTGTAAATTGCCTGTAACCAACACCTATTTAGACATGCCCCAATCCCCCGGTAGGCTTTCCCGTTTCTGGAGAGAGTTAAAAAGACGTAAGGTATTGCGTTCACTGGCCATCTACGCAGGTACCGCATTTATCATCCTGGAAGCCTCCTCCATCATCTTCCCATTGTGGAATTTTCCCGGCTGGAGCATCAACCTGGTGCTATGGCTTCTGATCCTGGGAGCATTTATCAATGTAATCATCGCCTGGATCTATGACATCACGCCGGGAGGTATGCGAAGGACCAAACCCATGGAAGAGCTCACCCCAGAAGACAGGGTTCCTGACTCCAGGGGATGGAAAGCCGCCACCTATATAAGCCTGGTGGTGATTGTTGCTCTGGTTATTTTTAATGTAATTGGTCCTACCGAGACCCTCCGGGCTGGAGATATTCAATCCCTGCTCGTCCTTCCCTTTGATAATTTTACAGGCGACGATCAATTGGATTACGTAGCAGCCGGAATGCATTCCTCCCTGATCGGCGATATGGGAAGAATAAGCGGATTGCGGATTATTTCGAAGACCACAGCCAATATTTATAAGAATATGGCGATGTCTTTGCCTGATATTGCCACTGAGCTGAATGCAGATGTAATAGTGGAACCCACAGTCATGTGCTACGGAGACAGCGTGTGCATACAAATCAGGGTGATCACTCCCTTTCCTGAAGAAAAGCAAATCTGGATCGGCGAATATAAGGAAGAAAAAAGCCAGATTCTGAACCTGTATAACCGGGTAACCAAACAAATTGCCGAGGAGATCAAGATCTCATTGACACCCAGTGAAATAGAGGCCCTTGCTGAAACAAGAATCGTGAATACGGAAGCCTATGATGCCTATATGAAAGGCCAGTATTACTGGGACCAGTTGACTCCTGAGGCCCTTCAAATGGCTATGGAATACTTCAACAAGGCCATTGAAATAGATCCTGACTGGGCACCTCCCTATGCGGGAATCGCTGCATTTTGGATGGGCGTGAGGCAGATGGGACTTGCCCCTTCTTCCATAACCGTTCCAAACATCTATAAATACCTGAATAAGACCATTGAACTGGATCCGAACTCTGCCCTCACTCACTATACCACTGCGGGGGCTGCTGTGTGGACCGGATATGACTGGGAGAAAGGGGAACGCGAATTCCTGAAGGTCATAGAGCTTAATCCCAATGCTGCAGAAAACCGGGCCTATTATGCTCATTTGTTGTTGTTCCTGAAACGACATGATGAAGCACTCACTCAGGCTCAGCTTGCTTTGGCACTGGATCCCTTGAATCCTATGATACAGGGCTTTGTGGCTGTAGTCCACTGGCACATTGGAAACTACGAAAGGGCCATAGAACTGGCCAATCAAATCCTTCAGTTGGTTCCCAATCACCCCCTGGCGATAGGGGTGTTGTGGGGAGCCAATGATTTGCTTGGTAATTATGAAGAGTCCATACACTATTGCGTAAAGCTCTTCGGGCTGGATGAGGAAAACTCAGCCTTAGTTCTGGACACATTCAAAGAACAAGGATATAAAGCAGCCCTCGGAAAGCTTATCTCTATAGTGGAAACTATTCCAGATGAGCAGATTCCGGTATCAGCAGCTACAAGGATAGCCTGGATGTACCTCCAGGTGGATAATACAGATGAAGCACTGAGCATCCTTGAAAAAGAATTGGAAGAACAGGCTGCGGATTTGCCTTATGTGACCACGGGAATTGACCATTATAAAGAACTCGAAAGCGAGCCCAGGTTTCTTGCCATTCTGGAGAAAATGGGACTGCCTCTTCCAAGGGACTAATTAACAACTCCCGATTGACTGGTAATGCATTTGGTATTATCTTGCAGCTTAGCCCTTGAGATCCAAACCTAAATCCAACATACGATGAAACTCCGTATCGACAACACCCGACGTGAATTCTTAAGAAAACTGATTGCCGGTACTTCAGCCATGGGGATGGCCCCGCTGCTTGGTAGTCTGCAATCCTGTTCCACCACAGGCTCCGGACCAGCATTAACAATTCC
>SPBY01000604.1 GCA_004525825.1 Bacteroidia bacterium | reverse complement strand
TTGCTGGAGAACGGGGGCCTCTACTGGCACCTGGTGGACCTTATCTGGATCTTCCTGTTCCCGCTCTTTTACCTGATCACCTAAATATCATCCCTATGTCAGACACAACTCATCATATCGTACCCTACCGCACCTACGCATTGATCCTGCTGCTGCTGCTGGTTCTGACCGGTACTTCGGTGGCAGTCACCCAGATCGAACTGACCCGATGGGCCACCTTGGTTGCCCTGTTGATCGCTTCCACCAAATCGGCCTTTGTGCTGGCCATATTTATGCACCTGAGGTTTGACCAGAGGGTGTATAGAGTCATGGCCATCTTTGTCGTTCTGGTGATCGCTGCGGTTATTGTACTCACTTTCTTTGATTACGGATTCAGATAAATATTTGCCCAATGTATACTGCAGATCCTCAACAAGCTTCCAATTTTGTCGCCGGTGTCGATAAGGCATTCATGATCATCCTGGGAGTTTCCATATTTTTTCTCATTGCACTCACCGTTATCATGCTGGTTTTTATCCGCAAGTACCGTAAGGATAAACATCCCAAAGCCATCCAGAACGAAGGCAGCAATAGGCTCGAAGCCCTGTGGACAGGCATTCCCCTGGTGTTGGTGCTGATGATGTTCTATTTCGGATGGATGGGTTGGAGACCCATGAAAAATCCACCGGACGATGCCATGCATGTGAAAGCCATTGCCCGCATGTGGAACTGGAGGTTCGAATATGAAAACGGGAAGTTCACCGACACTCTTTATGTACCCATCAATGAGCCAGTAATCCTCGACCTGGTGGCCCTGGATGTATTGCACAGTCTGTATATCCCGGCCTTCAGGGTGAAAGAGGACATGGTGCCCGGACAGGAGAAGGTGATGTGGTTCATCCCGGGTACCGAGGGCGATTTCGACCTGTTCTGTACCGAATATTGCGGACTGGAACACTCCTACATGTTTACGAGCGTAAAGGTGATGCCCAAAGAAGATTTTGATGCCTGGATGACCGATACTACGGCGGTGGTGGCGGCGGTGGAAAGCAAAACATCGCTGGCCGACCAGGGTTGGCAAGTAATACGGAAGAACAGCTGCAATACTTGTCACTCTATAGATGGAAGCAAACTCATAGGACCCTCCTTCTTAGGTGGATGGGGGGGGACCCGTACAGTGATCACCGACAGGGAAGAAAGGGATATCACAGTGGATGCCGAATATGTTAAACGTTCTGTGTTTGATCCAAGTGCTGATGTAGTCCAGGGTTTCAACAAAGGCTTGATGCTCCCCTACGAGGGCATAGTAAGCGAGGAGGAGGTGGAGCTGATCATCGAGTATCTGAAAAAGCTGAATGAATAAATACCTGAAGCTGGGGAAATTCACCATCTCCCTCCCTGTGGCCCTCACAGGGTTTCTGGGCTACTTCATGGCCCAACCCTCCCTGGATCTTTCCGCGCTTTATACAGTATTTGGGATTTTCCTGCTGGCCTTAGGTTCCGGTGCATTGAACCAGATTCAGGAGCGCCATACCGATGCCCTCATGAATCGTACTTCCCGCAGGCCTTTGCCATCCGGGGACATCTCCCTCCAGTCGGCCATTGTCTTTGTCATCCTGACTGCCACCGCCGGCACCTTCTTTCTGCTGCTAACCGGTTCTGTGACGGCAGCTGGCCTGGGCCTTTTTACCCTGGGGTGGTACAACCTGGTCTATACTCCGCTAAAACGCCGTACCGCTTTTGCCGTGCTCCCGGGTGCCCTTATAGGAGCTCTTCCCCCACTAATTGGATGGAGTGCGGCTGGCCGCAATCCGCTGGATATGGAAATTGTGGCCGTGGCCTTCCTGCTTTTCGTGGGACAAATGCCGCACTACTGGCTGCTGCTTCTGAAAGTGGGCAGTGAGTTTAAAGAGGCTGGACTGCCTGTCATCACCAGCCTGCTCGATGCCCGCCAGATCCGCAACCTCAGTTTCATCTGGATCGCAGCCACCGGAGCCTGTGCCCTGATGCTCCCGGCCACCCCGGTCCTGCAGAACCGAATCATCTCACTGGTGCTGATTGCCGCGGCTGTGGCGTTCCTGGTCATTATGTTCCGTTTCTCTTATTTTGGCAACCTGGTAAACCATTGGAAAAAGGCTTTTATTACCGTAAATTTGTTCTACCTGGTGATCATCCTGGTACTGATTGCTGACAGAATATTCTGAACCCATATAAAAACCATAAACTATGAAAAAATTAATGATCTTGCTGATGGCCTCGTTGTTAATGATTGGCTGTAACAATACAAGCAAAAAAACAGAGGAAGCTGCCGCGGATAAGCCCAGTGCTGAATGGGTGGAAGTGACCCTGAATGTGGAAGGCATGACCTGTAATGGCTGTGAGAATGCCATCAAAGCCGGGGTGGAATCCCTGGAAGGAATTGCCACCGTGGAATCCTCCTTCGAAGAGGGCTGGACCAAAGTCAAATACGACAAGTCAGCTACCTCAGTGGAGGAAATTGAAGGCAAAATCACCGATACCGGCTACCAGGTGAAAGGTGAGATTTGAGCTTAGCGATCTAAACCCACATCTCCTTTTCATTGAGTCAGGAATTATCCTGATAATGTGTTTTTTAGCTCCGGAAGGTCC
>SPBY01000019.1 GCA_004525825.1 Bacteroidia bacterium | reverse complement strand
CTCTTGTAGGTAGGTCCGCACTTTTTGCATTCTTACTGGTGCTTGTCCAGCTGGTGATCATGATCAGGTTCGGCTGGCTGCGCGACTGGTTTCCGGGAATCTCACAGTGGTTTGTGATGCTTTTAAACCCGGCCACCCTTACGGCAGGGTTCTTTATACTGGCGGCGGAGTGGATACAACGGCGGACCCGCTCCACCCGCATGGCTGCCCTGGTGCTTTTCACTTGTACCCTGGTGGCACTGGTGATATTTACCGTGGTGGGAATCTGGTTCAGGGGACCCAACTGGGAATTTTACTGGTCGTTTAATCAATGGCCGGTCGTTTAATGAAGCGATGAACGAGCAGAGATACACATACAGGGTACAATGGCTGGTGCTGATCGGAGCAGCCCTGTTGTTGCTGCTTTTGTTCGGTGCCTGGATCAGGGAAGGCTTCGGCAAGGAATGGCGGACCGTTCAGAAGGAGTATGCCAGGATCCTCAGAGAACAAAGTTCTGAAGACGGCAAGCAAATGGATGAGTTTGAGCGTGGAATTTTTCAGGTGGAACTGCCCCAATTCAAACGGACCGACCGGTGCATCTCCTGTCACCACGGTCTGGAGAACCCCAAAATGGAAGGGATGCCCCAACCCCATGCCAGTCACCCGGGAACTTTTATGGAGGACCATCCGGTGCAGGACTATGGCTGCACCATCTGTCACGGGGGCCAACCCGGTGCCCTGTCCCGGGTGGAAGCCTTTGGGAGACTGCCCGAAACACACTGGCCCTTCCCGCTTCTGGAACAACCCTACATACAGTCCTCCTGCGGTAAGTGTCACCTGGCTGTGTTTTCCGATGAGGCAGAGGAGAGTATGGACATAGACTCATCCCGAGCCAGGGATGGAATGGAGGTATTCCTGTCCGGAAAAACCATTTTTGCCACCGAAGGCTGCCTGGGTTGTCACCAGGCCAGGGGAGTGGGCGGGATCCTGGGGCCCGATCTTACCGAACAGGGAGAAAAAACCAAACACGAGTACAGCTTTCAGAACATCAGCGGAGAACAGTCCATATCCAACTGGCTGAAGGAACACTTTCGTGATCCTGAGATGGTTTCACCAGGGTCGCAAATGTTAAGGATCAGTTTGGAAGAGAGTGAGTTAAATGCACTGGCGACTTTTGTAATGGGTCTGGAAAAACCCGAGATTCCCTTTGAATATTTCTCCATGGCTACCCTGAACGAGTTCAAGGGAAAACGGGAGTTCATGGAAGGGGACAAGGGCTATTCCTATCTCTGCTCAGCCTGTCACGGAAAAACAGGGGAAGGTAAAGGCTATGAAGACTTTCTTACTGGGATTCCGGCCATTGGCAATCCCGATTTCCTGAGAGTCGCTTCCAGGGACTACATTCGCTTTACACTGGAGAAGGGACGAAGCCTTCGACAGATGGGAAGCTGGACGAGCCGCATTTCCGGGATGAAAGCAGAGGAACTGGACCAAATCACTTCTTATTTGAAGGGGATTGTGGGAAACACAGAGTCCAGGGAACTCCCCCTGCGTGGAGCGGATGCCGGGGAAGGCATGCTGCTATTTAAGCGCTATTGCCAGACCTGTCACGGTGAAGAGGGAAATGGAGATGTGGCTGTGGCTTTGAACCAGGAAGGTTTGCTCTCCCGGGCGGGGAATGATTTTTTGATCCGGACCCTGTTGAATGGACGGGAAAATACAGCAATGCCGGGCTGGTCCCAACTTGAGGATGATCAGCTGGCCGACCTGGTGGTCCTCCTTTCATCGTGGAGAAATGCTCCCCCTCTTACCTCATCCCTGGAACTGCCCGAGGCGGACCTGGAGCAGGGTGCCATGAGCTATCATTTCCTTTGTTCCAGGTGTCATGGCGAATTCGGGGAGGGTGAGACGGGTCCGGCCATCATCAATAAGGATTTTCTTGAAGCTGCCAACGACAGGTTCCTGTATGAAACCATTGCAAAAGGGAGGGTACATACGGCCATGTTCGGTTGGTCGTCCGATGTATATAACCAGGAGAAGCTGGAGCCTGGAGATATTAGCAATATCATTGCTTTTATGAGGGAGTCGGCCAAAGGAAAGCTGAGCTATATTTACCAGGGCAGCAATCCGGGGGACAGCGAAGCTGGAAGGCTATTGTTTGATCAGCGATGTGCGGAATGTCATGGGAAGTCGGGTGAGGGACAGAAGGCACCTGCCCTCAATAACCAGGAGTTTTTGAGTGCAGCTTCCAATGGATATCTGCTGGCTACCATTACCCTGGGAAGAGCCGGAACTGCCATGCCTTCATGGGGCTATGGCATGGAGCAGTATCCCGTACTTTCAGGGAAGGAGAGGATCGACCTGGTAGCATACCTTCGATCCAATCAACGCATACGGATCAAGTATTAGCACAGCTGGCGGATTTACTCAAGCAATTTCATAAGCTAAAGAACAGAATATTTCCATAGGAGGAAACTTTTTATCATTTTTCACGTACTTTGTATTAACCTATATCATCGGGGACGCATATGAGTTATAAAGTTTTTGTTCTCTATTCTTATCTGCACGACAAGATTTTTGTTGGCTATACCACCAGCCTGACCGATTATATGATCACCATGAATGTGATGGAGACCGATAATCTATTGTACGAGTTCAGACCATGGACCCTGGTTCATATGGAGTTGTTTGTCGCCGAAGATGAGGCCATGGTCAGAGACGGATTCCTGAAGCAGCAGATTGGTCAGGATTATATCCGCAGGGAAATTCTTCCCATGTTCGATTTCCGCTAAAGGTGCTATCTTTGTGGCATGTCAGAAAAAATACCCAGGAAGCTTTTTCATAAGCTGACCCATAAGTACCGGATGGTCCTTTTGAATGAGGATACATTCGAAGAGGTGGGTAATATGAGGCTGACACGATTAAACCTGATTGCCCTGGTAGGAATTGTGTTAATCCTCCTGATAGCCATTACTTATTCCCTGATTGCTTACACCAATATACGGGAGTTAATTCCCGGATATCCCGATGCGGTCATGCGTCAGCACATCCGCACCAATGCCATGAAGCTCGATTCACTGGAATATGAACAGGCTATCAGGGATCAGTATTTCGACAATCTGAAACGGATCATCTCAGGAGAAGTTCCGGAGCTCTTTCTGAACGATACCACCGGGATGGCCGATTCGCGCAATATCAACTTTCTTCGCTCCACTAACGATTCCCTGTTACGACGGCAGGTGGAGGCTGAGGAGCAGTTCAGGCTGAGTGTGCTGGACGAATCGCAGGTGAACAGGAATTTATACGAAATGCATTTCTTCACACCGGTAAAGGGCATGATTACCCGTTCGTTTAGTACCTCCGACGGTCATTTTGGAACCGACGTGGTGGCGGCTCCCAATGAGGTGGTTAAAGCTGCACTGGACGGAACAGTTACCATGTCCACATGGACCCTTGAAACCGGATATGTGATTCAACTACAGCACGATAACGAGTTGATATCTGTATACAAGCACAATGCCACCCTTTTTAAAGAAGTGGGAGAGAAGGTGTCAGCAGGTGATGCCATCGCTATCGTAGGCAATTCAGGAGAATTTACCAGCGGTCCACATCTCCATTTTGAATTGTGGCACGATCGTGTTCCCCTCGACCCGGCCGACTATATCGTTTTTTAGCAAATGCAGAAAAGAATTGCCATACTTGGCTCCACCGGATCAATCGGCACCCAGGCTCTTGAAGTCATTTCCAGTCACCCCGATAAATTTGAAGTTGAGGTTCTTTCTGCTCTGAACAATGCAGATTTGCTCATTGAACAAAGCATCCGCTACCTGCCCAACATGGTGGTTATCGGAAATGAGCAACATTACCAAAAGGTGAAGACAGCCCTTGAAAGTCATCCCATCAAAGTATACTGTGGAGCTGATGCCATTGCTCAGATCGCTGGTTCAGGTTCGGTGGATATGGTGCTTACCGCCATGGTAGGATTCAGCGGATTGAAGCCTACCATCGAGGCCATCAGGGCTGGCAAGGACATTGCTCTGGCCAATAAGGAAACCCTTGTAGTGGCGGGAGAGCTGATCATGAAGGAGGCAGCCGGTAAGCGGGTAGCCATTATTCCGGTGGATTCGGAGCATTCAGCCATTTATCAGTGCCTGGCAGGAGAAGGAAACAACAAGATAGAGAAAATCATCCTCACGGCCTCAGGCGGACCCTTCCGGGGAATGACCGCCGCGCAGCTGGAAAAAGTGACTCCGGAGGATGCATTGCGTCATCCTAACTGGTGCATGGGGCCTAAGATCACCATCGATTCAGCCACCATGATGAACAAGGGACTTGAAGTCATAGAGGCCAGGTGGTTGTTTGGTGCAGGAGCCGACCACATTGAAGTGGTGGTCCATCCGCAGTCTATAATTCACTCCATGGTCCAGTTTGCAGACGGATCCATTAAAGCACAAATGGGCCTACCCGATATGCGACTCCCCATACAGTATGCCTTGACTTATCCTGATCGTATTGATTCCGACTTTGAAAGATTCGATTTTTTGAAGTATCCTAAGTTGACCTTTGAGCAGCCGGATACAAAAATTTTTCGTAACCTTGCACTCTCTTATGAGGCGCTTAGAAAGGGAGGTAACTGGCCCTGTATTTTGAATGCGGCCAACGAGCTTGCAGTGGACGCCTTCCTGAAAGAGAAAATTGGATTCCTTGAGATTCCGGATGTGATTGAAAATACACTGGTAAAGTCAACTTTCATCAAGGCTCCCGGACTTGAAGATTATTATAATACTGACCTGCTGGCCAGGCAGCTTGCTAAAGAACTAATATTATAAGAATGGATGTAGTAGTTAAAATAGCCCAGCTTCTGGTAAGTCTATCCATCCTGATAGTACTTCACGAAATGGGTCACTTTGTCCTTGCAAGGATATTTAAAGTCAGGGTGGAAAAGTTTTACCTCTTCTTTGATGCAGGTTTCTCCCTCTTCCGCAAGAAGATAGGGGATACCGAGTACGGGATAGGCTGGCTCCCCCTGGGAGGATATGTGAAGATCAGTGGAATGATCGACGAGTCCATGGACCGTGAGCAGATGAAAAAACCACCCCAACCCCATGAATTCAGATCCAAAAAGGCATGGCAAAGGTTGTTGATCATGCTGGGAGGGGTCATCGTGAATTTCCTGCTGGCGCTCCTTATATATATACTGGTATTTTTCAAATGGGGTGAGGAGTATGTGCCGGTGGACCGGATTGTGTGGGGGTATGAGTTCGAGCAGGAGTTATTGGATCTGGGACTCATGAATGGAGATAAAATCCTGGCTCTGGATGGCAAAGAGGTAGATCGCTGGGTAGCCATTCATCACGATATCGTGGTAAACGCAACCCAGGTCATCCAGGTGGAACGTGGTGGCAGCCAGATGGATGTCCATGTACCCGAGGGACATACTTCGAAATTATTGAAGCTGAAGTATGGCTTGTTTCCGCGGGTCCCCTGTGAGGTGGAGGGACTCCTCAAAGATGGAAACATGATCAAGGCAGGCATTGAGATAAACGACCGAATCATAGGAGTCAATGGAACACCCATTGAATTCTATGATGAGTTTGTGGGGCTGACCAGGAGTGAGGCGAACAGTACTTTTGACCTGACTGTACTGCGGGGAACAGATACTATCCAGACCACGGCTTCCACGGATGAGAACGGTTTTTTTGGTTTTTCAAGAAAGATATACACCGACTTTTTTGAAACTATAGTGGTTAAGTACTCATTCTTACAATCCATACCTGCCGGGATAAACCGGGGATTCGATATTACCGGATCTTATCTCAAGCAGTTAAAAATGCTTTTCAAGCCCGAAACCAAAGCCTATGAAGAGCTTGGAGGATTTATTAAGATAGGAAGCATATTTCCCTCCACCTGGGACTGGGAACGGTTCTGGAACATGACGGCCTTTCTCTCCATCATCCTGGCCATCATGAATGTATTACCTATTCCTGCATTGGATGGCGGACATGTGATGTTCCTGATGTTTGAAATTATCACCGGGCGGAAGCCAGGCGATAAATTTCTGGAGTACGCCCAGATTGTCGGAATGGTACTCCTGTTAAGTCTGCTGCTTTACGCCAATCTGAATGATATCATTGGATTATTTAAAAAATAGAACGATTTTTGTAGTACTAACTTAATAAATGATAAAAATGGAAGCTTTTATAACTCTTGCAATAGGGGTGTGGCAAATTGTAGTAGTTGTTCTGCTGGTTTTGCTGCTTTTTGGCGGTCGTAAGATCCCCGAGCTTATGCGCGGTGTGGGGCAGGGCATGAGGGAATTCAAAAAGGCCACCTCTGAAGATGCCGACGATGACATTGTGGATGACACAGTAGACAAAAAGAAAATCAAAGATGGCAAGGATTAATGTCCTGAAGAACTTTAAGGCCTGTTTGCTTTTGCGGACAGGTTTTTTTGTCTTTGCAAGTTTCTTGCTGGTGCTTACATCGTGTGATACGGTGAATCAACAGGGCGGAGCCGCAGGAAGGATCATGCCCAACATTTCCGGGGGTGCCGCTGAGGTGCTGGTGGTCATGGATCAGCTCAACTGGGAAAATTCAACTGGACAGCTTTTGCAGGATATACTGAAGGAGGAGATTCCTGGTCTTCCCCAGTCGGAGCCTTTGTTTGATGTACTGCAGGTCTCTGCAGCTTCCTTCGACGGAATTTATCAGTTCCATCGTTCCATTGTATTGACCAAGATTGAATCGGGACTGGAACCCAGGATCCGTTTCAGGGAAATTGTATGGGCAAAACCGCAAATCATGGTGCAGCTGGAAGCACCTACAGGCAAAGAATTGATGGAGCTGATCAGCGAAAATGAAGATCGTATCCAGCAGTTCCTGGTCCAGTACGACCGTAACAGGTTAATAAAGAACTATCGGGATTCCAAGGATCCTGCCATTCAGAAGGAGATTGCGTTGCACCATCAGGTAAGGCTTGCCATTCCCAGGGGTTACAACATGGATTTTAGTAAGGAGGAATACACCTCCGTCTCCATCGAGGCCCCCGATCTTTCTCAGGTGATTCAGGTGTATGACTATCCGGCCGAGGGTCCCCAGGACCTTAATACGGCCAACATCATTGAAAAACGGAACACCTTTACAAAGATGTATGTTCAAGGGCCTCGTGAGAATTCTTACATGACCATATCAAAGCTGTACGAGCCGATTGCATACGATCTTGAGGTTAACAACGTGAAGATTATTGAACTGAGGGGCTTATGGGATCTTGAGAATGGCTTTATGGGAGGACCTTTCATAAGTCATTCAGTCTATGATGCCCAACGAAATCGCATTGTGACCGTGGATGGCTATGTATACCATCCCAACCAGAAAAAGCGGATCAAAATGAAGCAGATGGAAGCCATTATCTACTCGCTCGAGATCATCTAAGATTACTCCATAAGAACATTCTTGTCCGGTTGCCGAATGGACCCGGACAACTTATTTCTGTACTCTTCTCTTAGAGTGGTGGAGAGGTGGTTTATGGTTCAATCTTTGTACCCGGCTTAGCCGACATAAAAGAGGTTGGGCTTTTCGAACTCAAACAGGGTGGGATAGTCTTCGTCAAACTTCTTAAGAATCTCTGTCATGATAATTTCTCTCATGAACTTGGATTTATTCTTTATTTTATACTTCTCACAATAGAGGTTTAAGGCCTCCTGCTCTCGCTGGTTAAATAGAATGGAGGTTCTTTTGGTTCTGCGCAGTTTCTCGCTGTTGTTCTGATCCACCTGTAGTCGATTGATTTGGTTTGGCTAAAATTAACCAAAGCGCGACATAAAGTGCCTTCCCACACACATATTGAATCAACAATTTTCTAACATTGAGAAAGAACTTAAAATATATGGGAGTAAAAAACACCATATATATATATTTATATTGCTGAAATACAGAAGTAAATGATTTGGATATGCATGTAATTATGTATGTAGATATACATTTAGACTCCCAGGAGAAGACTGATTGGAGTTTTTCAGCCAGACCTGGTTCCACTGTTCCCAGGACCCATGATAATTTGAGTGGGGGTATGCTTCTCAAGGGGAACAGGATCGCTTACTCATTCAGAATTGCCAGGAACTCTGAAAGCCGGATCAATCCAAGGAGAATGGCACAGATGACACAGGAAGCCAGCAAGAGGACAAAACCGGGGATCCAGCCCGGGATCAAGAGCGACAGGTAACCAACGGCCAGATTGATGGCCAGGAATCCCAGAAGCCTGATCATGATATCTGCATTCCATGAAATGTTAAGAAGGCGGATGGCCAGAAACCATTGAGTGATGGCAAAGAATCCCTGTGACACCAGGCTGGCAATGGCTGCCCCCCGGGCCTGGTAGCGAGGGATCAGGATCAGGTTCATGGCGATATTGATCACCACTGTAATAGCTGCTGCCATATTGAGCTGTCGAAGATTGTTGTTGGCCGTTAGCAGGGTGCCGTAAAGATAAGTGGTGGATACAAACAAGAAACCAATCATTAACGTTCCAAATATTCCGGAACTGTAGGTCACATGAGAATCATAGAGTAGCGCTATGATATCAACTTTATAAAAGTTGCATGAGATGGCTCCTGAAAGACCTGCTGTAAGTAAAAGGGGAAGGGCAATCCGAACCAGTCCGTTGATATCCTGTTTTTGTCGGATCATCCTGGAGAACATGGGGAATAACAGCATGGCAAACAAAAACGAAAATTGTGTGGCCGCCTCAAAGATCCTGAATGATTGGGCATAGATTCCAGCTTGCTCCCTGCCGTTTTCCAATAGCCTTTCCAGCATGACAGAATCGACCCGGTTGAACAGGGCCATCAATAGAATCAGCAGGGCAAAAGGATAACTGAGCCTGAGAATCTTCAATGAACCGGATAAATTGATTAGCCGCAGGATGGAACCAGACCTGTACCGGACAATGGATGCAGCAGCAATAAGAGTCAGGGCATAGGAGGCTGTTTGGGCATATACAAACCACTCTATTTGAAATGGTTCCCGGGTAAGATTCCCCCAGAGCAACAGCCCGGTGAACAGGATCATCAGGCTCCGGTCCATTACGGAGAGAAGGCTGTCGGTGCGGAAATACTGGAGTCCGCTTATGTTGCTTCTGAAGTAGAGGATAAATGATGCCAGGAACTGGTTTAGTACCAGAATCCAGAGCATGGAGAACTGTTCGGCAGAGTATGCAAGGATTTTGCCCAATAGCAGGACCGCTCCTGCGTAGACCACCGACAAGGCGAATTTCAGGGGAACGATGGCTGCCAGGTTCTTTTTCAGCAGGGCGTGGTCCCTTGAAATGGCACGATTGTTATAATTATTGATCCCCACATCGAGGAGCATATTCAGGATAAAGGCAAAACTGAACAGAGAAAAATAGAAACCGTAAATTTCTTCACCCACCCGGTTCTGCACGCCCACTTCAATGCCAAATATCCAGAACGGCTTAATCAGCAGGTTCAGAGAAATTAACAATATCAGGTTGGAAATAAAGTGCTTTTTCAAAGCAAGGCGCTTAAATATATTTTTTAATTACTTACAAATGTAATAAGTTCGCTCCAGATTAATTACAGGGTACATTGAACCAGGAGACTAAAAAGAGGACTATTGCGGTGAATACCCGCCTTTTGATGCCAGGAAAGCTTGACGGCATAGGCTGGTTCACCTATGAAACCTTGAAAAGGATGGTGATCGCACATCCTGAGATCCAATTCATTTTCCTGTTTGACCGGAAATACAACAAGGAGGTGATTTTTGCCGACAATGTGACCCCGGTGGTTCTGGGGCCTCCCACCAGGCATCCAATATTGTGGTTTCTGTGGTTTGAGTGTAGGATAAGGGCCTATCTGAGAAGGAAGAAACCAGATCTTTTCCTGAGTACGGACGGATTCTTATCTCTGCATGCAAAAACACCATCCGTGGCAGTGATCCACGATATCAACTTTGAACACCGTCCCCTGGATCTGCCCTGGCTAGTACGGAAGTATCATCGCTACTTCTTCCCCAGGTTTGCAGCCAAAGCCAGCCGTATTGTGACCGTTTCGGAGTTTTCCAGGCGCGACATCATCAACCAGTATGAGGTATCTGAAGAGAAAGTGGATATGGCATACAACGGTGTAAATGAGCACTACCACCCTCTCACCGAGGACCAGGCTGTTGAAGTGCGTAAGGAGTTTACTGGCGGATGTCCCTATTTTGTTTTTGTGGGAAGTATTCACCCCAGGAAAAACATTACTAACCTGCTGAAGGCCTTTCAACTTTTTAAAGATGAGAACATGGCCAACTTTAAACTGGTGTTGGTGGGTGAGAATTTCTTCCTGACCGGGCCCATGGAGGAGCAGTTGGAGAAAATGAAAAACAAGAAAGACGTAATCTTTACCGGGCGCCTGACTCCCAATCAGTTAAACAAAGTGCTGGGGGCTTCCTGGGCCATGACTTTTGTTCCCTATTTTGAGGGATTTGTGATCCCGGTTTTGGAAGCCATGAAATGCGACATTCCGGTAATCACATCCAAAGCAGCCAGTCTACCCGAAATTGCAGGAGATGCAGCCATATTTGCCTCTCCTGAGTCTCCGGGAAGCATTAGGGACTGTATGATCAGGATGGTCCGAGAAAAGGGACTTCGTGAAGAACTGATCGAAAAGGGGCGGGAACGCAGAACCCATTTCAGCTGGGACCATACAGCAGAGAAGCTGTGGGACTCGGTTCAGCAGGTGCTGGATGCCAATGCTTAAATCATTTCATACGGTCGGGACCACAGAAGCGGGTTGTGATGAAGCCGGGAGGGGCTGCCTGGCTGGCCCTGTTTTTGCAGCGGCGGTGATTCTTCCCCCCGGCTATCAGAATTCCTCTCTAGATGACAGTAAAAAATTATCAGCCCTTAGAAGGGAGCAATTGAGGAAGGTGGTGGAGCGAGAGGCCCTGGCTTTTGGCATAGGGGTGGTGGATGAGAAAGAGATCGATGCAATCAACATCCTGAATGCTTCCTTCCTGGCCATGCACCGGGCCCTGTCCCAATTAAAGATCCGGCCCGGTCACCTGATCATTGATGGGAACCGTTTCAAGACCTACGGAGATGTGGCCCATACTTGTGTAGTGAAAGGCGACGGTAAGTATGCATCCATTGCCGCAGCATCTATTCTGGCCAAGACCTACCGCGACGAATTTATGGGCAGACTTCACCAGGAGTATCCTGTCTATGGCTGGATCAGGAACAAGGGCTACCCCACGCAATCACATCGCAAAGCCCTGATGGAACACGGACCTTCGCCCTACCACAGGCGCTCATTCCGCTTACTTAAGGATCAGATGGAACTGGACTTTTCTTAAACATGTACTGATTGTCATAAAACAGTGATATACATGGGAATTTCAGGAAGAATTTTACAATATTTGCAATTCAAATTTTCAATAGTCTATTCTTAATCTTATAAATAGCATTGTAATGAGAAAACTTGTTCTTTTAGTAATTGGACTCGTATTTGCATTCCAAATGAGGGTGCATGCCGACGAAGGAATGTGGTTGTTGAGCCTCATTGGCCAGGTCAATATGGATGAAATGACCGAGATGGGATTGCAGCTAACTGCCGAGCAGATTTACAGTATTAACCAGGCCAGCCTGAAAGATGCAGTGGGAGCCCTGGATGGAGGATCGTGTACCGCGGAGCTGGTATCGCCCGACGGACTTCTGCTTACCAATCACCATTGTGGTTACGGTGAGATACAGAACCACAGCTCCCTGGAACATGACTACCTGAAAAATGGTTTCTGGGCCATGACCAGGGACGAGGAGCTGCCCAACGAGGGCAAAACCATCTCCTTCCTGGTGAGAATGGAAGAGGTAAGCGACAGAATAGCCCCTGAGCTGAATGAAGAGATGAATTTCCAGGCACGCGCCTCAAAAATTCGATCGCTCACAGAGACCATTTCGGCAGAAGCCACAGAGGGCACACATTATGAGGCCCGCGTAAGGAGCATGTTCAACGGGAACCGATTCTTCCTGTTCGTAACTGAAACCTACCGTGACGTTCGCCTGGTTGGAGCTCCCCCCGAGTCCATTGGAAAATTTGGACACGATACCGACAATTGGATGTGGCCCCGTCATACAGGCGATTTTTCCATGTTCAGGATCTATACGGGTCCCGATGGATTGCCGGCCGATTACAGTCCGGAGAATATCCCCTTGAAATCTAAGCATTACTTGCCCATATCCTTGAAAGGGTATGAAAAGGGAGATTTTACCATGGTGATGGGTTTCCCCGGCAGTACTTCCCGTTATATGACCTCCTGGGAGATCCAGGAATCGCTGGAAGTGGATCACCCCATTCGCATCCAGGTGAGGGGCATCAAGCTGGACCTTATGATGGCCGATATGCAGGCCGATGAGAAGGTCAGGATCCAGTATGCTTCCAAACACTCCCGCTCTTCCAACTACTGGAAGAATTCCATAGGGATGAGCAAGGGACTGAAGAAATTGAAGGTTGCAGAGAAAAAGCAGGAACTGGAAACCGCATTTACCGAGTGGGTGAACCAGAACGAAGAGCGCAAGGCACTTTATGGCAATGCCCTGAGCGATATCCAGTCGGCTGTGGAAGGCAGAAGGGAGCTTCAGATAGCTTCGAGCTATATTATTGAAGCCTATTTCTATGGGTTTGAAACCGTGATGGCCGGGCGCAACCTGAGGCAACTGGAGATGGTCCTGGCTGATCCTGAGCCGGACCAGGAGGAGGTTCAGCGTGTGGCCGGAGCTCTGAAAGAATCTTCTGCCAGGTTCTTTAAGGACTACAATGCACCCACCGACAAGAAAGTTATGACCGCCATGGTCAGTCTGCTGATCGAGGAGCTGAACGATGAGTATCTCCCTTCCAGCATACAGGAGGTAAAGACCAAATACAAAGGCGATGCGGCCAAATATGTGGACAACTACTTCAAAAAATCCTTCCTCACCGACCAGGCCAGGTACAATGCCTTTATGGACAATCCTTCCCTGAAGGTCTTGAGAAAAGACCCTGGATATCAGGCGGTTTTGGCTTCTCAAATACTGTATGAAATAGGAGGCAAGATGGGACAGTTCGAAGAGGCTTATGATCGCGGCAGCAGGTTGTTCCTGAAGGGACTGGTTGAGATGTATCCCGATAAGGACTTCTATTCAGATGCCAATTCCACCATGAGGATGAACTACGGTGTGGTTGGGGACTACTTTCCCAGGGATGCGGTCCTGTATACCCACTACACCACCCTGGAGGGAGTGATGGAGAAAGAAGATCCCAACAATTTTGAGTTTGTGGTATCTGAAAGGCTCAAGGAGCTCTACAAGGCGAAAGATTATGGACCCTATGGAGTGAACGGACAAATGAATGTTTGTTTTACTTCCAACAACGATATCACCGGCGGTAATTCAGGAAGCCCCGTGATGAATGCCCATGGGGAGCTTCTCGGGCTTGCCTTCGATGGCAACTGGGAAGCCATGAGTGGAGATGTGGCCTTCGAGACCAAATTGCAGAAATGCATCAATGTGGATATACGCTATGTCTTGTTTGTGATTGACAAGTACGCTGGAGCAGGTCACCTGGTGAAGGAGATGACCCTGGCAGATTGATGCAACCATGACCCCGGGAGAAATAGTCATATACACAGACGGAGCTGCCCGGGGTAATCCCGGTCCTGGTGGACTGGGAGTGGTAATGCTATATGGGAAGCACCGCAAGGAACTCTCGGAAGGTTACAGGTTAACTACCAACAACCGGATGGAGCTGCTTGCAGTGATCAGGGGACTGGAAGCTCTGAAACGGAAAGAACTGAAGGTGAAGATCTATACTGATTCCCGCTATGTGGCCGATGCAGTAAACAAAAAGTGGTTGTTTGGCTGGGAAGCAAAGCGTTTTAAGAATAAGAAGAACGTGGATCTATGGCAGCAGTTCCTGGTTTTATACCGGAAGTTTCCGGTAGAGTTTATCTGGGTGAAAGGACACGCCAGCATACCTGAAAATGAGCGCTGCGACAGGCTTGCCGTTGAAGCGAGTCACAGGGAGCCTCTTCCGGAAGATTCCGGCTATGTTGAAAACATGGATGCTTCGTTAATATAGTTTTCTTAAATTTCGGTATCTAAGCTGAATAATCATGTTGAGTAAGTCCATCCTGTCCTACCAGGGTCCGCTTTCTTTCAGCACCATCGACTGGTTGTTGTCTGAATTTAAGATGGCTGCTGAGGATCATGATCTCTCATTCAAGACTTACAAGAAGATGATCTCCATCATGATCGAGGCACTTGAAAACGTAACCAAGTACAGCGAAAAGGTAAAATGTAACGGAGAAAGCACCGCCCCCGGATTCTGTCCCTCCTGCCAGATAAGCTGTAATGCCACCAACATTGAATTGACTACACAAAATCCTGTAAAGAAAATAGATGTTGCTCCCCTTCGGATCAGGATCGACAATGTGAACAAGCAGAACAGGGAAGAGCTTAAGGAACTTTACAAGTTGACCATCACCAATGGTGAATTTTCGCCCAATGGCGGGGCCGGACTCGGGTTTATCGAAATAGCTAAAACTACGGGGAATAAGCTGGAGTATGCCTTTGAAAATCTTTCCAAGGATTTTTCACTTTATACCTTCAGGGCTTCCATGAACATCTGAGAGGGTGTCCCAATCCGTACAGTCCGGGTTCAGATTCGAACGCTTTGCCTTCCACCCATAAGCTGATTTTGACACACAACAGGTTTATTATAAGTGAACTAAACTTTGTGGCATGAAAACTGTTTTTAGATTGTCAATGGATGTATTATGTGGAGGAATTTCTTTACTGTAGCCCTTAGAAACATCAGTAAGAATAAGGTTTTTACCCTGATTAATGTATCGGGACTGGCCATTGGACTGGCCAGCTCCATATTGATCCTTTTGTTTATAATCAGGGAAGTGAGCTTTGACCGTTTTCATGAAAACAGGCAGAGGATCTACCGGCTCTATATCGATGGTAATATTGGGGATCAGTCTTTCAGGGGTGCATGGACCTCCATGGTCATGGCCCAGACCTTCGCAGCAGAGATTCCCGAAATCGAAAAATTTGTGCGCTTCGATGTGTTCAGTCAAAGGCTGATCTGGTCCGACGGGGAAAAGCACATCGAGGATCATTTCCTTTACGCTGACTCTTCCATCTCCGACATATTTACACTCAGGTTTATCAGAGGTGATCCCTTTACAGCACTTACCTTACCCCATAGTATAGTGATTACCGAGGAAAAGGCAAAGCTCTACTTTGGCGATTCAGATCCCATTGGCCAGCATCTGATGGTGAACGACGACCAATATACCTTCCATGTAACAGGGGTCATTGAGGCCCTGCCCGAGAACTCGCACTTTTTTGCTGACTTTATGGCTTCCATGTCCACATTGGAATGGCAAGGGAATGCCACCTGGTTCAAGAATTCCATATTCAGCTATGTACTTCTTCAAGAGGGATCCGATCCGGAAGAGGTTGAAAAGGAAATGGCGAAGGTGCTGATTAAGCACATTCGCCCTGAGCTGAGGACGGTTCTTGGGGTGGGACCTGAAGAGTGGGTCGAAGCAGGGAACAAGTACGGAGTCTATCTGCAGCCCCT
>SPBY01000584.1 GCA_004525825.1 Bacteroidia bacterium | reverse complement strand
CCTGATTTTAATACCAATACTACCAATATCTTACTGTCAGAGATCCCGAAATTTACCTCCATGGATGGTTCAGGGGAACTGTCGGGATTCATTTCCACCGAGGAAGGTACTTTTCTGAAAGGAACCATGGCCCAGCCTGCCAAGAAAACCGGTGTGATTTTGCTTGGGAAGGCCAAAAAATCCACCATGGCAGGAGAGGTGGTTGCCTATGTGGAAACCGATGAGCAGGGGATGTTTGTTTTCAACTATGTGCCTGATGGGGACTACATCCTGGTGGTGGATGTGGCAGGTTTGGAAATGATGGGCACCCATGAGGTGACCATTGCTGGAAATCAGATTGTTTCGGGTTTGAATTATACAGTAAGCAACGAGGGAATCTATGCAGGATGGCCCTCTGCTGTCTCCATTCCGGAGAATAAGATCCTCAATATCTGGCCCAATCCGGGAGATGGCAGGATCATGATGGACATGCCCGCTTCCGGTGATTACTCGGTGAGGATTTATTCCACAGACGGGAGGCTGATCAGAACAGAGAACTTCAGGTCGTCCGGGGGTGTGACCACCCTGGACATTACAGGGGAATACAAGGGATTGTATATTCTCAAGATGGAAGGTCCGGAAACCAATACCACCCGAAAATACATTAAGAAGTAGTATATATGCTTCGCATATGTTATATTGTCAGGGTGTTAGAAAAAAAACTCCGGGAAGACCTCCCGGAGTTTTTTCTTTAAAGCCTCTGTCTCGACCTGTTCAGAGTTAGCTGAATTGTTTGATGGTCCTTTTGATGATGTCTGCAGACTCCATCAGCTGCTCTTTGGTGATCACCAGGGGAGGAGCAAAACGGATGATGTGCTTGTGGGTGGGTTTGGCCAGTAGTCCGTTCTCCTTCAGTGCCACGCATACATCCCAGGCAGTTTTACCATTGGTGGGTTTGATGACGATGGCGTTGAGAAGGCCTTTGCCCCTGACAAGTTCCACCATGGGAGAATCAATTTTTTTCAGTTCGGTCCTGAAAAGCTCACCCAGTTCCTCGGCGCGCTCAGCCAGCTTCTCCTCCCTGATTACCTCCAATGCAGCAATGGCGACTTTGGCAGCCACAGGATTTCCACCATAGGTCGATCCGTGTTCTCCAGGACGAATGCACAGCATGATGTCGTCGTCAGCCAGTACGGCCGAAACGGGGTAGACCCCTCCCGAAAGTGCTTTGCCCAGGATCAAGATATCGGGACGAACCCCTTCGTGGTCACAGGCAAGCAACTTCCCTGTCCGGGCCAGTCCGGTCTGCACTTCATCGGCAATGAAGAGCACATTTTTCTCCTTACACAGCTCATAGGCTTTGCTCAGGAAACCACTGTCCGGAACATAGACTCCGGCCTCCCCCTGAATGGGTTCCACCAGGAAACCGGCCACATTGGGATCCTTCAGGGCTACAGCCAGTGCTTCTGTGTCATTGTAGGGTATGGTCACAAATCCAGGGGTGAAAGGTCCGAATCCTTTGTAGGAATCGGGATCGGTCGACATGGAGATGATGGTGATGGTCCGGCCGTGGAAATTGCCTTCACACACAATGATCTTTGCTTCATTTTCGGGTATGCCTTTCTTCTCGTAGGCCCATTTGCGACAAAGTTTCAATGCAGTCTCATCTCCCTCCGCCCCGGAATTCATGGGAAGAACCTTGTCATAACCGAAATACTTGGTGATATACTCTTCAAATTCACCCAGCATGCTGTTGTAGAATGCCCTGGAGGTGAGAGTCAGCTTACCGGCCTGCTCAATCATCGCACCTACGATCTTCGGGTGGCAATGTCCCTGGTTAACAGCTGAATAGGCGGAAAGGAAATCATAATACCTCCTGCCTTCTACGTCCCAAACATACACTCCTTCTCCGCGGTCAAGCACCACGGGAAGCGGGTGGTAATTGTGCGCACCATACTTGTCTTCTCGCTGGATGTAATCTTTTGTGGTCATAATTTTATTAATCTGTAGTGAATAAAAAACGAAGTGTAAAGGTAAAAAACATATCTTCATGTATGACTGTTATTAAGGGTAATAATAGTCACTTTCTTCTCTGCTAAATATGGAAACAATACATAAGCTTATCACCGACCGCTGGAGTCCGGTGGCCTTTGACTCACGCAAGGTGGAGTACGATACCATCCATCTGCTTTTTGAGGCCGCCAAATGGGCTCCTTCAGGCCGGAATGCACAGCCCTGGCGCTTTATCTATGCCACCAGCGATATGCCTGATTACAAGTTGCTTCTGAGCCTTCTTAGCGATCAGAACCAGGTATGGGCGAGCACTGCTCCCATGTTGGTTCTTCCACTTACTCAGGTCATTTCCACTTACAAGAACAGGCCAAACCGGCTTGCATTCTACGAAACGGGGATGGCTGTCGGAAACCTTTTATTGCAGGCCACCCACATGGACCTGCTGGTACACCAGATGGCTGGTTATGATGTGGAACGTGCCAAGGAAGAGCTGGTGATCCCGACCCGCTACGAACCCCTGGCCATGATGGCCATCGGTTATAAGGGCGATGTAGCACAATTACCAGAAAGTGTGATTGCCTGGGAGAAGCGGGAGCGTACCCGGAACGAGATCAGCAAATTCCTGGTCACTGGAAAATGCAAGTAGTCCTTTAGACGCTGATTGATATTTTAAGGTTGAACCTGCGGTCGGTGAGGTAGTTGGGAATGCCGAACATGCCCGGGATACCTCGCTGG
>SPBY01000134.1 GCA_004525825.1 Bacteroidia bacterium | reverse complement strand
TCTGCTCCGGAAGAGGTGGAGATGGCCATGGGCAAGAATCCCAAAGCAGCCGCTCCGGCAGTCAGCAGTACCGGACGCAGTCGTTCGCGGGTTCCTCTCAGTACACGCTCCCGCATATCGGTAATTCCCTGTTTCTTCAGCTCCTTCAAATGCTCTATCAATACAATCCCGTTCAGCACCGCCACTCCAAACAGGGCAATAAAACCGATCCCGGCCGAAATACTGAACGGCATTCCCCGGATCCAAAGCAGGAAAACTCCTCCCACAATGGAAAGGGGTACTGCTGTGAAAATCAGAGCAGCTTCTTTAAAGGACTTGAATGCAAAGTGCAGGAAAATAAAGATCAGTAAGAGGGCGATGGGAACTGCCATTTTGAGCCTTTTTGTTGCGTTCCTAAGGTTCTCAAACTGGCCGCCGTAATCGATAAAATAACCTGCCGGCAGCTCCAGGTTCTGGCTCAGTATGGCCTCAATATCCTTGACCACCGATTCAAGATCACGGTTACGAACATTCACACTAACCACCACCCTTCTGCGGGTATTGTCCCTGGATATTTTCGCCGGACCAGTTGAATAATGAATATCAGCAAGTTCCAAAAGGGAAATTTGTTTTCCATTGGAAAGGGCTACAGGGAGGTTCATGATGTGCTCGATATCCATCCGGTAATGAGGCTCCAGACGGACCACCAGGTCGAAGCGCTTCTCCCCTTCAAATACCACCCCTGCAATTGCACCCCCAAATGCCATGGCGAGATAGTTGTTAAGCTCCTCTATAGACTGGCCATAATAAGCTACTTTGTTCCGCTTATATTTGATACTCATCTGCGGCAATCCCGCCGTCTTCTCTAGAATTACATCGGCTGCCCCAGGTACGTCTGAAATTAAGCGTTTCACTTCCTGTGCGCGGTCCGCCAGGATGTCCAGATCTTCACCAAAGATTTTTATGGCCAGGTCGGCCCTGACCCCGGTAATCAGTTCATTAAACCTCATCTCGATGGGTTGTGTAAACTCGTAATCTATTCCCGGAATGATCATCAATGCCTCCTTAAAACGGTTGGCCAGCTCCTCTTTACTCTCTGCCGATACCCATTCTTCCCTGGGCCGGAGTTTAATAATCATATCGATCTCCTCCATGGACATGGGATCTGTGGGTACTTCAGCAGCACCAATCCGGCAGACGATCTGATCCACCTCCGGAAACTGGCCGATCAGAATATTTTCCATCCGGGTGGTCATCTCCACGGTTTTTGAGAGTGATGTCCCTGTTCTTAGAACCGGTTGGATTACAAAGTCACCTTCGTCCAGTGTGGGAACGAACTCTCCCCCCATTTTCGAAAATATAATTCCAGAGAGCACAAGGGAGGAAAGAGCCAGGCCAAAAATCACCCCTTTGTGGTCATAGGACCATTTGATTACGGGATCGTAGGATCGATAAAACATCTTCATGATAAAGCGTGTCACGACAAACTGTTTTTCCTTTTCCGGGCGAAGGAAAAGTGAGGCAGCCACCGGCAACCAGGTAAGCCCGAAAAACATGGCTCCCAGCAAAGCAAAACTAAAGGAGAGTGCCATGGGCCGAAACATCTTCCCTTCTACACCACTTAAGGAGAGTACTGGAATAAACACAATCAGGATAATCACCTGACCGAAGATGGCCGAATTCATCATTTTTGAGGAGCCCTCAAAAGTAATCTTATCCATTAATGTCTGCTTTTCGCCCCCGCCTGTTTTTTCCAGGGTATCGCGGTTCAAGGTTAGCCGGATGGCGATAAACTCGACAATAATTACCGCTCCGTCGATGATAATCCCAAAATCGAGTGCCCCCAAACTCATCAGGTTGGCATCAATGCCAAAGATGTACATCATGGATATGGTAAAAAGCAGGGAGAGGGGGATCATGGAGGCGCTCACCAGACCCGAGCGTAAGTTTCCCAGCAGAAGGACCACAATGAAGAAAACAATCAGGCAGCCAAACAAGAGGTTTTCAAAAACGGTCAGGGACGTCTTGCTGATCAATTCACTTCTTTCCAGGATCGGATTCACAAATATTCCTTCCGGGAGGGTTTCCTGTACCTCAGCAACCCGGGCTTTCACCGCCTCAATCACCTTGTTGGAATTTGCATCCTTCAACATCATGATTTGTCCCAGCACCTTTTCTCCCTCACCGTTGGCCGTAATGGCCCCAAAACGGTTGGCACTCCCAAAGTGAACTGTGGCAACATCCCTGACCAGGATGGGTACCCCACCGGAATTTGTTACGACTATCTTCTCCAGGTCCTCCAGAGAGGTGACCAGCCCGTCTCCCCGAATAAAGTAACTCTGGTCCTGCTTTTCAATATAGGCACCCCCCGCTACGCCGTTGTTGGCCTCAATGGCCCCGAATATTTCCAAAAGTGAAATGCCTAATCCCTTGATCCTTTCCGGATTTATGGCCACTTCATACTGCTTTAAAAATCCTCCCCAGGTATTCACCTCCACCACACCGGGGATTCCTGAAAGCTGGCGTTTCACCACCCAGTCCTGGATCGTACGGAGTTCCATGATGGAATATTTATCCTCGTACCCGGGTTTTGTATCCAGGATGTACTGGTAAATTTCCCCCAGCCCCGTGGAAATAGGTCCCATTTCGGGGGTGCCAAATCCTTCGGGAATATTAGAAGATGCTGTTTTAATCTTTTCGGCAATCAATTGCCTGGGCAGGTAAGTCCCCATATTATCTTCAAAGACAATGGTTACCACCGAGAGCCCGAACTTGGATATGGACCGGATCTCTGTCACACCGGGTAGGTTAGACATCTCCAGCTCCACCGGGTAGGTGATGAATTGCTCTACATCCTGAGTTGAAAGGTTGGTAGAGGTGGTGATCACCTGCACCTGGTTATTGGTGATATCGGGCACTGCCCCCACTGGGATCTGCAGAATGGAGAACACACCGAATCCTGCAATGAAGAGGGTAAGTAAAACTACAATCAGTTTATTACCAATGCTTAGATTGATGATTCTGTTCAGCATGTTGGGATGCAATAGCTTGTATAGGAATCATTACCAACTTATACCTAAAGATAAGGAAAATTTGGTGAGTTGGCAAAGCTGTAGACTGCAGTAAATGGTAGTGTAGAATTTTTCTCAGAAAGGAAAAAACCGGGGGACTCTCTTCCTGTACTCCTTGTAATCCGGGTACTTACCTGCGGAAATAGATTCGCTGAAGTTGCTGCTTCCCCAGAAAAGCAAGACCAAAAGGATGGCTCCAATGACAGACCAGTTGAGCCAGTTCCCTGTGGCTGAAACACTGAAAAAATAGAATACAATCCACACAGCCTGCTCGGCCGCATAGTTGGGATGACGCATTTTGCCCCACAGACCTGTATGCACAAAGCCCTTCCTGTATTTTTCGGGGATATCACCACCTGCTTCCATTGCTTTGCGTTTCTCCTTGTGATACTTCCACTGCTGCTGGTCAGCTATGGTTTCAAGTACAACAATGCCCAACAACAAGGCAGCTATGAGATAATCCACCCATCCCATCGATGATCCCCCCAGGCTGCGAACAGCCGGAAGAGTAATCAACAAAATCAATCCCATCTGGTAGAAGGAAATAAACAGAAGATTAAAAAGCATCCAGCGCCACTTTGCCGACAACTCAGGTTTGGCTCTGAGCACCGCCCATCGGTAGTCCTCTTCCCCGGTCCAGAACCTGATGGAATACCCACCCCTGCGTGAGAAATTGTAACTCAGCCGGAGGCCCCAGACTGTTACCACAAGGGCCATCAGAACAATGCGAGGCTCAAATCCAGATTTCACTGCTGTCATCCATACATAAGCAAGGGGAATCAGGCTCCAAAGCTTGTCCACCTGGCTGTAATTTTTGCTGATGGTACTTACCACAAAGCAGAGCATTGCCGCTGCCAAATACACTACTGCCAGATCATTCAGAATCTCCTGCTGAAAGGATGTAGGCGGTTCATCGATGATAAAAGCGAGAACAGGGATAACAATGATGGTTATCAAAAGGGCCAGGACAGTTTTCCACATTTCGGGTCAGATTAATATCGATGCTCCAAATATAGAAACATTTTCTTATGCTTCTCAAATTTACCTTTTCTGCCTGATTTTTAATTAGATAAGCGCCTCTAATACTTAAAAATACTTATGGGTCCCTCAGGAAAACCCTGGCCTCCTTGCTGAAAATATAATCAGTCCCTGTGAGAGTACACGGGGCTTTCACCACAGTACTCCCATCGTGCTGAGCTGCAGTGCCAATTACGAGTACTCCGACTTTCCCTCCCAGATCCATCCAGCCATTCTCATTGGGTAGCTTAACTTCTCCGGCCGATAACCACTGAATGAATCGATTCTGCTCCCACAGGCTATAAGGTTCCTTTTTTCCCAACAGGTTCATGGCGAATCGCATGCTGGCAAATTCCCAGAGCCCATTTTCAAGTTGTGGGGACCTTCTCATGATCGACCTCAGGGCTGCCCTTTTGATCCAAAGTACTTGCACCGACGATTCTGCCACCACGGTAGCGGTCCGGGGATGTCCGGTCAGGAATGCCATTTCACCTAGTACACTCCCTGTTCCAGCAGTACCCATTAAAATGTCCCTGATCTCAATCTTCACCTCGCCTTTAACAATCATAAACAGGCCATTATCTGGCTCCTGTTCTTTGAGGAGTATTGCTCCCTGGGAGAAAGTTTTGATACGGAACCTCTTTGCTACCACTTTGAACTCTTTCTCTTCAAGTCTGGATAGCCACGACAATTGCCTGAGCATCTCAATGGATTTCTTTCTCTCTACCCTACCTGCCTTGGAAATAAATAGATTCATTCCTTTCAAAAATTACAGTCTGATCGATAAAGGACTGGTGCAAAGTATCTAAACTTCTTTTCATCCGGAAATTTCACCAATTAAAATCTGAACAAAGGTATATCTTAAAAGAATTGCTTAAGTTTATTTCCAGTCATTTAATCAAGGATCAGTATTCATTATAAGACTATTCCTATGAAACAAAGATTTACCCTTTTCATAATTATTTCATGTTTTTCACTGGGCGTCTTTGGACAGGTCTATACAGAATTCACACCTGCTCAGAAACCAAAATCCCCTGAGAGACCATCGGCCTATCATGCTTTGCTTGATGCATATAAAGCATTCCAGCAGAATACACTACGTAAATCGGCTACAGATTTAAGCACTTACCTTGACACCGCGGAAATCCAATTACTACTCCAAGAGGATCAGTACCTGCCCATTATTAGCCAGATTATCACTTACGATATTTCCGGAAAGTTGACCAATATGCGTACCATCGTATTGAATGACCAAACTTTCCAGTGGGAGAACTCCTCAAAAACTGAATACTCTTACGATATCAATGGAAACATAAGTCAGGTGGTCAGTAAAGAATGGAATGTGGGGAGCTCTACCTGGATTCCTGTTAGCAAAACAGAATACAGCTACGATGCAAACGATAACCTGATTCAGATATTAGATTACGAATGGGGCCAAAGCGTTGGTCAATACCTCAACTCCAGAAAAGTAACTATGACCCTTGATGAAAACGGCCTTGAAACACTGACACTGGTATCTTTTTGGGATGCAAATGAAGGGCAGTGGGTGGAGTCCTGGAAATATGAATACAACTACGATCCAAATGATGCATTGCTCTTAGAAACTGAATATGCGTGGGATAACGATGCATCGGACTGGGTATTTTCATGGAAAACCGATTATACCTACAATGAGGATGAGCAACTGACCACCAAAGAGGAATATAACTGGGATAGCCAGACAAGCTTGTGGACCGCTTACTGGGAAAGCATTATCACCTACGATGCCGGCGGAAATGTTTATCAGCAAATTGATAGTGAATATCTTCTACCGGGAGGCACCTGGCAAGAGCAATGGAAAGGGGTTTACACCTTTGACGAGCAAAACAATCCCCTCACCGAGATTTATTCCCAATGGGATGAAGCTGCAACACAGCTGGCACCTACCGCCAAGTATGAATATGTCTATGACCCTGGCACCTTGTTGTCTGAACTGGTGGTGCCTCCGATTAGCTGGTTTGTCTCCGATTACCGTCAGCAGATCGTTAGTAAACCCCTGGGCTATATCAGCTACGATTACAACTCTGAAACTCCAGCCTTTGAGGTCTATTACCAGGAAGTCTACTATTTCAACGAACATCATCCCACTAATGTAATTGGATCCGAGACCTCCCGTATCGCCTCCATCTTTCCCAACCCGGTCCGTGAGCACATTACCTTAAACTTCGCAGGCGAATATCATGAAGTATCCTTCGAACTATACGATGTGACAGGACGCAGAGTAATCCAAACACGGGTTGAAAACGGAGAAAGCCTGAATCTGGAAGGATTGCAGAACGGTATCTACCTCTACCGAATCTCTGCAGATGAACAAATTCAAACGGGAAAACTGCTGAAAAAATAAGCTCCACTACAGCATGGAGCCTGGGTAAGTCCTATTCTCTTTTGTATCCCTGATCTGTTCTACCCGTTCTTCTGCAATGTACCCGGAAGAACCATCGGAAAATTGTACCCGGTACTGTTTTCCAGTCAGTGCTGTCACTTTCGCCAGAGAGTCCATCATTAGGGTATCAAAAGATATACTTCCCGTCGCCGGAGAGTTTCTGATTATGGTCCTGGGGCTGGTCCAGACCATCTTTCCCAGCAACAAAGTGTCGCCGGCAATTCTGTCTGGTACCGTATCGGTTTCAGTGATGAAATGAAACGGATCGATGGGACCATTGCTATAGATGCCAAAATGAAGGTGTGGCGCTGTGGTTCTTGCATTACCACTGTTACCCACGGTGCCGATAAGCTGCCCGGCCAAGACCTGATCCCCACGTTCCACCTCACGGGTTTCAAGGTGGGCAAAATAGAGGTACATGGAGCGTTTGGAATCGTACAGCCAGACATACCTTCCCCCGATGTCTCCCTCCCCAACTCTTGACACACTCCCATTGGACGGAGCCAACACTGGCGTGTGACGGGGTGCGAAAATATCCACCCCATGATGATCCCGGCTTCCCCCATCCCTGGGATCGCCAAAAAAACTGGCAATGGCCCGGCTGTTCCTGCCTTTCTCCGGAAATCCAATGGATGGAACCTCCCTGATACCCACCCTGCACCGGCCTCCGCGTAAC
>SPBY01000267.1 GCA_004525825.1 Bacteroidia bacterium | reverse complement strand
TCTCCCCATCGATCGGTAATTGTCCAAAAAATATAGGCTTTCAGAATACGCGCAATTGCAATCTGGTTGTCATTTGCACCATCTTCAGCTGCTTTATCTTTGGTATCTTCATTACTGTTAATTTCAATAATGTTTTGAAGATCGTAAAGTTCACCTGAGTAGAATGCCATTGGAGAAATGGCATTAGGAGCATAACGGGAGTTATTATTTGAATATGTTTCTGAGAAATACTGGCAGTATAAAGCCGACCGATTCTCAAAATCAGGATAGGAATCTGAATATTTTCCTATGCCAGAAAGCACTTTGGTTAGTAGTGCTGATGTAGGCGGGTTTAAGGTAGTTGCCGGATTTACATTGGTATCCCCAAAATCTCCGAGCATATCGCATCCTGAAGCAAGGACCAAAGCCAACCATAAAATTGCAGTTAAATAAATTTCTTGTTTCATGAGATTGTGTCTGTAATCTTATCCAAGATTAATCTAAAAGTTAACTTTCAAATTCAACCCAAATGATCTTGTAGATGGGTATTGTGCTTCCTCTCCATATACGCTGGTTATTTCAGATGGGTCAAATCCTTTTGACTCTGAATAGATCAGCCATGGATTGATACAGAAGAAGGATATATTTATGGCCTTCATTGTATTGCTAAGGCCCCTGATGTGTTCAACAGGAATTCTATACCCGATACTTAATTCACGAAGCTTCACGTAGGTCAGTTTATAAACATATGAATCAAAAACCCATAAATTATCATAGTAGTCAAACGGCTCAATATAATCGTCATATGCAGTGCCATCCTCAAGTACGCCAATTACATGAATGCCACCACCTTCAGCGACCGGATCTCTGATTGGATTTCCTTTGTTATTGAGGCCAGTGGTTCTTGTAGACAGACCTGACCAGTCAGCAGTATTTTGCGATACTGACGCGTATCTACCGCCTATCTGGAAGTCAATGTTGGCAATAACCGTAAAATTCTTCAATATCCTGATTGAGTTTTGAACGCCCCCTGTCATCTTCGGGAGAACACTGCCGAAGTATATATCATTATCAATCACATAGTATCCGTCATCATCTACCACTGGTTTGCCTTCCAACATTTTTATGCCATTTCCACGCAATTCTCCCCAGGGTCTGCCCACAGCATGAACCATCTGGGGCCAGCCTTCGAGAAAATAATTTGAAACAAAAAAACTTTCGATACCTTCCCCAATGCTTACTACATCGTTTCTGATCAGGTACGAGAAAGCTGCATTCAGTTCGTAGTTCAGATTCGATCTAATAATAGGTTTTAAATGAAGAGTGAAGTCTAAACCCTGTTTAACAATCTTACCAGTATTCATGTACCTGGAGCTAAATCCACTGTAACCTGCAACAGGCACCTCATAAGGAATGTCCTTTTCAGTCCCATCCCACCAGGTTGCATTCAACCCCACCCTATAATTAAAAAATAATAAATCAAGGCCCAGCTCCTTTTGCGTCTTGACGGCACCATGAATATCTTCATCAACCAGATCAGGTGTACTCATCATTATGTTTTCGTATCGACGATATAATTCAACATCGTATTGTCCCCCGGGATAGACATAAGCACCAATAGCAGTTGGTATCTCCCCCCAGGAAGCACGTACTTTTCCATGATTCAGAAATGAAAAATGGAGGAGATCGCTAAATATAAACGACACTCCAAAAGATTTTGAGAATATGGAGTTGGCTGAAGGAGGAAATGTTGAGTACCAGTCTTTTCGCAACGAAAATTCGCCAAATAAAAAATTCTTGTACCCTACATCACCGCGTAAGAACAATGCTCTGTATTTTTCATTGGCTCTGCTATTTCTGATCTCGGGTTGATCTACTGAGTTTTCTATGCTGAATAAGTTTGGGATACTTAAACCATTATTCGTGTTTGCTGATGTCGATTTAGAAATGGTATTAGAAAAGTCTGAACCTGCGTTAGCATTGATTGAAAAATCATCTATTTTCTTCGAAAACGTAATAAGGCTTTCAATGTTCTCGCGTGTTGAATAGAAATTTCCGGTGAGGTAATACCCTTTAAATTCAGGATAGAAAAAATTATAAAGCAAACTTTTGTTTAGGTCTGATGAGTATTTCTCCTCTCGCCAACCACTGACCTGCTGCCGACGATAGGTTATCTTTGCACTGAGACCATTAATAATTTTATAATTCAAGGAGATATCCCCGAAGAGACGGTCTGATCGTGATGGTAAGTCTATTAGGTCAAAAAATGTAAAGTGGTTATACCAAAGGGTGGCCGCATAAAATTCCTCTGGATTTTCGGAATCATAAACAGTAGGGGCCTTGTGGTTCCATGAAGCATAAATGCCTTCAGGTTCAGGAGTCTTTAGTCCTCTAAGTTCCCGCAATATATTCATATCCAGGTCACGATGAAAAAATTCGTTAAATGAACCTGTGGTCTGATTAGCCCATTTATCATTAAATTCACCGTTTATCAGCGTTGTATAGAAGTTTATATTGGTTCCAATGGTTAGTTTTTTGGTCAGATCATATGAGGTTTTAATTGCAAAATGGGTCTTATTTGAAGATGATCCCGGGATATTACCCTTAACAGCGACATTACCGAATACAGCGCGAATTCTAAAATCCTCCCCGCTTTTAGAAAATGCAATATTGTTGTTGTAGGTCCAGCCCCTGTCATAGAAATTTCTTACATTATCCGGCTGTGGTATCAGACTTGCAGTTGTACCGGTGTATTTAGTTCCCGGATACCAGGAATACCATGGAATATATTCCTGGCCTTCCATTTTTGGACCCCAGTTTCTGTCGTCTTCATAATCTGGATAGAATTTACCGTCTAGAGACTGCCACTCAATTGGATCTCCAGTTTTCCAGGAATATTGTATCATGCTACCTAAGCCACCTCCTGCATAATCATTCTGATATTCAGGTAAAATGTAAACCGAAGATGAGCTTAATCCTGAATTAATTTCAATTTCCATCTCACTGGCACCACTCAATTTTGCCTTCTTAGTGGTGATGATGATCGCCCCGTTGGCAGCCTGGGAACCTAGAAGCGCAGATGCTCCAGGTCCTGATAACACTGATATATCCTCAATATCATCCAGGTTGAGGTCACCGGAGTTCGTAATTATGGTTCCATCAACAACATAAAGGACACTGTTTCCAGTACTGAAGCCTCCGTCTCCACGCAGGTTGATTGAACCGGTTCTATCTAAAGCCAGCGCTGACTGTCCTCGAAATTGGATTCCTGATACTTTTCCGACCAATGCACTGTTAATATTGGTCTGTCGAACCTCATTCAGTTTATCACCTGATACAACCTGGGTTAATGCAGAGCTACTCCTTGGAGCCCTTTTGATTTCGTAGCCGGTGGTTATTGTAACCTCATCCAGACTAATAATTTCAGGTTCCATTACCACATAAATGACTGTGCGTCCCTCAATTTCCACCTCCTGCTGTTTCATCCCGACGCAGGAGAAAACAAGGGTAGTAGCGTCCTGGGGTACATTGATTGAAAAGGCTCCGTCAACATCGGTTATTGTTCCAGTTCCTGCTCCTTTCAGCTGAACTGATGCTCCGGGTACCGGACCCTCATTTTCAACAGAAGAGCTTACAGTTCCTGTTATGGTTATTGTCTGGGCGAGGAGTGTGGACATACCTATCCCAAACAGAAAAAATAATAGAGTTAGTTTTTTCATTGCCAGTAATTGAATGACAATATGATAATCAAACAAACAACCTGCTACTTGCCAAGTAGATAACAGCAGCTATAAAGTTCAGACGATTGAGGACTAAATCAATAGCCTTCTCAGGGAGATACCGTATTGAGAAATTGATGTCAGAAGCATCAAGAATAGAAAATGTTGATCCATGATATATCATCAATGATCTGCCTACATGATGTCCTTTAAACTCTTGCCAGCATCGAGACAGTCTAATGGATCTTTCCGGCACCTGAAATAAAGTTGGTTAATGCAAGATACTACCTAATTGCATATGAGTCAAATAAGTGTCATATTATTTGAGTTCAGTTATGTCGGTGCAATATCAGAATGTAGTGATTGTTCTGTTCCGGAGAATAAAGAATAGTCCGTCAATCAAATATCAAATCCAAGCTTCCGTATCAGCTCCTGAAACCTGGGGTTTGATCGTAGCGGTTCCGGACGCATTTCTGCATTGATAATGTACATAAAAGGCTGTCTGGTTTCGTAACTCTTTTCGAAGAATTCAATTGCTTTCTCAGTCTCTCCCAGGGCATAGTAAATTTCCCCGGTAATGTCATAAAGGGGATCCCCGATTTCAGTCCTTCGAATACATTCATCCAGGATGATTTTCATACTATCCCGCTGGTCCAGTGATGCATAGTATATGAAAAGATAATACAGTTCAAAATCATATACCTTGCGTATATCGTGATCATGGTCTTCCATCATATCATTTAAGTATTCAGACACAAACTGGTTCTGTATACCCATATCCACATAGTACTGGAACAGTAAGCCGTTTGCAGCGTCACTATTTGGATCCAGTTCCAGGCTCTTTTTATACAGCTCAGAAGCCTCCTCCTTCTGTCCATTAAGCCATTTTGCATATCCCAGTTCAATATAAACTCCTGGATCCAGTGGATTGAGTTTAACAGTCACCTCACAGATAGCGATCGATTCCTCAAAGCGCCTCATTATGGTTAACATGTTGGTGTACCCGATCCTGCCCCAGACATTATTTGGATTTAACTCCATTCCCTTTCGATAAAACTCCTCTGCACCTTGCCAATCCCATTCATGAAGATATTTGATGCAACCAATTACATAATAGGGATCTCCCAGATTCTCATCGATTGCTATGGCTTTCAGGGCATATTCCCTGGCTTCAGGAATAAGCGTAAAATCAGGTTCATCTACATCCCATGAGGTCAGTTCGAAAGTGGCCATGGCCTTCCCTGCATATGCCTGTGCAAAACCGGGATCCAGATCGATGGCCCGCTGGTACATATCCACGGCTCTCCGGAAGGCATCTTCATTCCACAGATACAGCAGGAGATTCCCCTTTTGATAATATTCCAATGCATCGGAATTTTCAGTACCAAAATCCTCGATGCTTTTCGTCTCTTCCGATGAAAGGACCGCTTCCATGTTAGCAGCGATATTTCTTGCGATATCTGTTTGAATATCAAAAATATCTTTCCACTCCCTGTCGTAAAGATCCGACCACAGCTGGGCTTCATTATTTACACTGACCAATTGTACAATGATGCGTATATGAGCTCCCATTTTCTGTGCAGTACCT
>SPBY01000460.1 GCA_004525825.1 Bacteroidia bacterium | reverse complement strand
TCCAGCTCTTCCAATGTAAGTGCTTCATCGTTAAAAGGATTCATATTGATGCACCAGGTGCCAGTGGAAACCAATACAAAGGGCTTGCCGGCAGCCAGGATATAGGGTGCCAGGGAAGAGGAGCTGTCATGGATGCCAACACCCACCTTTACCATGCTTCCCTCCAGGTCCACCGCAAAGGTTTGAGAAACAGGAAGAGGGTCGGGCAGTGAAATCCCCTCCTCCCCCAACCAGGGGTGGTATTCCATATGGTCAAAATCCCACATCATGGTGTGGCACCCGATGGAGGTGTGTTCCGAAACTACCCGGCCATGGACCAGGTAGGCAAGGTACTGGGGAAGATGCAGGACCTGGCGTAGCTTGGCGAATAATTCCGGCCTGGTCCGTTTCAACCAGATCAACTGTAATCCCGAGTTAAGCATACCCACTAGCGGCGAAGCGGTTTGCCTGGAAAACTCTTCCACTCCCCCGTAAGCATCGTAAAAATCTTCCAGGATGTGATCCGGAATGGGCTTTAGATAATTGTAGACGGGAGTCAAACGCTTCCCCTCTTCACCCAGATATACCAGGGTGGCTCCATAGGTGGCAAAGTTGATCCCCTTTACCTGGTAGTCTTCTGAGGCAAGATACCGGTGCAGCGTACGGCTTATCCATGATTCTATCAGGACAGCGTCATCGCAGGGGAAGCCTTCATCGTCGGTGGTCTCTTCAAAGATCGATTCCTCCTCATGGACCACCTCCAGGTTCCGGTTGAATAGAAGGACCTTCTTATTGGTCTTTCCCACATCAAATATGAGCAGGACTTCCATGGCCCTTACCCCTATTTGAGATAAAACATAGATTCCAGCTCTTCCGACACGGGAGAATTATCGGGATTCACCTCCATGATATCTGACATGTAATCCCACCACTTCTGAATGATCTCCTGATGGCCCAGCGACTGGGATCCTTCTGCATGGCTGACGGTCTGTACTGCAAACAAAGCATGGGTCCGCTCATCCAGGAAGATGGAGTATTCACTAATACCGGATTTCTTCAATAGATCCGACACTTCCGGCCAGAGTTCATTGTGGCGTTTGCGATACTCCTCTTTATATCCCTCTTTCAGGTACATTTTAAATGCTACTCGTTTCATTGGACCTTGCCTTTTGCCACCTTACGGCGGTAGTGTTCCACCTCCCAGTTATCTATGAAGCTGATTTGCCCGGGTGTCATGAAATGGGGCCCTCCGAACTGTTCTGACAGGTAGCTGATCTTCATCAGGTCAAGAAATACCTCCTTTACAGTCAGCAGCGACTTCTCGCTTTCCTCCACCACGGTAAGTCCGCCACCCTCCTGGACGATCACTTTGGGATAGTAGCCATGCTTGCTTTCAAACTCTTCTACCAATCCCCTGATATCAACCGCAGTCACATTCGGTTCCAGAAAGAGGTAGTTGGACTTGCAGTAGACAATGATATCGGGAGAGAAGGGTTTGGAGATAAGCTGAAGACGGCTACTGCTGGCGGTAAAATGACTGATCAATTCAGCATCCACCGATAAGGCCAGCATGGATCTGGAAGCGAAATACGATGCAATGGATTCAGTTACTTGGGTATTATATGGGGAAGTTTCCACAGAGGGCAGGCCGAGATCCTTGCCTTCCCTGATCTTCAGGTCGATTTCCACATAGAGCGCTTTGATCTCTTCCAGAGTATTGCCCCCTACAAATACCCCGTGGTTCTGCAGGAAAATAATACGGGGAACCTGGCCATGTTCTGTTTTAAAGGAGGCAATGCGTTCCTGCACTTTTTTAAAGAGGATGTAGCCGGGATCGGTGTACTCCACCAGGATTGCTTTTTCGCCAAACCTTGCCTTCACCTCCTTTTCCACATCATTGGCGCACATCAGTGCATTGATCAGGGTGGGATGAGTGTGGATCACATAGGAGTAGTCGATCAGGTTGTGAAGAGAGGTCTCCACAGAGGGACGCAGGCCTTTGGGTGCAATGATGGCCTTCTTCATCTGTTCCTTCACTTCCTCCTCTCTAAGGACAGGATCGTCACTGAAGCTTCCGTCCTCAATTTGTGCCAGTCCTTTCCTGGAAAGGGAGACAAATCCATCCTCACCGATTCCTGCCAGTGGAATGCCACTGGCTTTGATCCAGAGGGTTTCACTGTCCTTATAGGAGGTGTTCCCCCCACCTGCAATTACAAAGTCGGGATTGTCGCCGTAGAAACGGGATATCTCAATTAAGCGGTTCAGTTGACTCATTTAACTCTCTTTTCTTTTGCTTAATACCTCCTCTTCATAGGCCTGAACCTCCGCTATGTAATCTTCGGCCACCGGCACTCCCTCCAGCAGGCAGAAATGGTCCCATACTGCCCCAAAAGGTTTGCTTTTCATCAGTTCCAGCAGGGCCAGCCGCTCGAAGTTCTTTCCATCATTTTCATAAATTCTAAGCACATCCAGAGGTTCCAGGAGAGCATAAAGCATGGCCTGTTGGGCCGCCCGGGTACCCACCACATAGGCTCCGATGCGATTGATGCTGGCATCAAAAAAATCCAGTCCCATGTGGACCCGGTCCAGGGCATTGGAACGTATAATCTCCTGGGCGATCAGCACCACATCTTCGTTGAAGGTAACCACATGATCGCTGTCCCAGCGTACCGGTCTTGTCACATGCAGCATGAGTTCATCCACAAACTGGAGACAGGCCGAAATTTTATCCCCCACCTGTTCGGTGGGATGGAAATGACCGTTGTCGAGACAGATCAGTTTGTTGTTTTTGATGGCATAAGCCAGGTAAAAGTCGTGGGAACCCACCGTCATGGATTCGGCCCCGATTCCAAAAAGTTTGCTTTCAATGGAATCCTTTAGATGGTCGGAGGGATACTCCACTTCAAAAATCTCATCCAGCGATTTTTTTAGCAGTGCCCTGTGGGTAAAGCGGTCCACGGGCACATCCTTGGAACCGTCGGGGATCCAGATATTATGGATACAGGTCCTGCCCAGCTGTTTTCCCATCTCGGCACCGATGGCCCTGCACCTTTTTACATGCTCCACCCAGAAACTCCGTATGTCCTCATCCTTGCTGGAAAGAGTAAATCCTCCATCGGCCTTAGGATGTGAAAAACAGGTGCAATTGAAATCGAGAGCAATCTCCTGTTCTTTGGCCCAGTCTATCCATCCCTGGAAATGCTCTGTTTTAATCTGGTTGCGGTCCACAAACTTCCCTCCAAACTCACCATAGCTTGCATGGAGATTCAAACGCTGTTTTCCCGGGAGCAGACTCATCACCTTCTCCAGGTCGCCTCGCATCTCGGCCATGTTTCGGGCTTTCCCCGGATAATTCCCCGTGACAGCAATGCCTCCTCCCCCCAGAACGGCATCGGGGGTTTCAAATCCACTCACATCATCGGTCTGCCAGCAATGCAAGGAGATTTCAAACTCTTT
>SPBY01000601.1 GCA_004525825.1 Bacteroidia bacterium | reverse complement strand
GTCGTAGGATACAATCCGGCAGTCCACATCCAGATGTTTTAAAATCCCGGCTCTGTCTTCAGTACCAAAATACTCACCCAGTTTTCTCCAGATTTCAGGAACTGCTGCAAAATCTCTTGGAACCCGGTCCGGTTTTTCGAAGGAGATGGCCTTATTAACTCTGTCTTTGTACAAGAGGTCCGATTCGCTGGCCATGCTACTCTTCATTTTTATTTTTGAGGGCATTCTTGACACTTTCAATCACCAGATTCTCCATTAAACTGGCCAGTGAATCGGGATTCAATGATTGTACAAGGTAGGATTGATTCTTATCGGGAGAGGGTAACCATTTGGTGCACCCTGTGGTATCATTCACATAAACATGTCCCTCGGATTGTTTTTTCCAATACTCTTCACCTTCGAAGGATAATCCTCTTACCCCATATATTACTGAGGTCTCATCCCAGCTGGGCCTGCCTTTGCTCAGGGCATCCCAGGCGTGCTCCAATCCCGTACGAAGGGGGCTTTCCGGGAGCTCCTCTATGAAAATTTCACCGGATATGATTTTCTCCCCGATTTCAAAGCCGCTGATCGTAATTGGTACATTGTCCGGCCAGTTGTCCATCACATATTTCGTGGCCCTTCCAACCCCGGCGTAAGCAAAGTTATATTCCCAACCTTCCCGGCCATCTCCGCCCGGGAAAGCCCCGCCCATGGAAGAAAGCTCTTTGACTTTTAAACTTACCAGCTCTTTCCCGTTCAGCTCGCTGAACCTGTCCGGTATTGATTCCAGGAGGTCCTGCAAATTTACCAGCCAGCCTGTTGTTACAATTACCACACTGTGGTCGGGTTGTTTTGACAAGATCTCGCGGTAGATGGATTTGGCACTTCGACATTTATCGTCGTTGGGTGTATCGTGGGGATAATTATCCCGTATGGCCGGGGTCCATGGACTAGGAGCCACCGGGATGGGATGACGCTGGAAAATGTAATTTATTTTCGTGGCTCCCACGGGAATGTCCGGCCTGCCGTAAAATGTATTGATGGCATCGATGGTGGCAGCTGAGGCCCTGTTTGTTTCATACCCACTGGCTACCGTAGCGATTATTTCTGCTTCTCCTTTATCGGCAAAGGCATGAAGCAGACATAGCGCGTTCATGTCTTCACTATCCAGGGCCATGTCCGAATCGAAAATGACTTTCACCGGGGTGTTCTGAGCGTAGCAGCTCAGTAAGCCTATACCAAACACCATTAATACCAAAAAAATTCTTTTCATCATCTAATTATTTTATCTGTTAGGGTGAGTTTGCATTAGTGCCTGCCCGACAGGCAGAACGGCCACATGATCCAGTTCGGACATCCGGGCCAGGAGCTCATCCAGGTAGGCAGAACTTACAGGGCCCCATCCCTCATCGTCCAGGCCATGCGTATTATAAATCAGCCAACCCTCGGGCAGGGCAAGCAGGTTTTGTATCCGGCTCTCCAGATGAGCGTCGATATTTTCCGGCCCATAAGAGGTACAGGTCAGCCTGGCCATCCCTTCATAGGGCAAAGAGTTGATCTCAGGCCCTCCGGTTCTGAAGGCCATCACCTCCTGGAGAATCCATTCTTCAATTTCGGGGGAGGATTGGTTGTAGGGGAAATTAAATATGGCTGTGGAGCGATCAAAAGAATCCAGCTTGTTATCAAATATATCAAGACATTTTTCTACCAGTTCTTTTGCTTCTTCTAAAGGGGCCTCTCTTAAATTTGTGTGTTTTAAGCTGTGAGGCATGATCTCATGGCCCCGCGCCTGCAGTTCGTTCCACAGATCGAAATCACCCACAGGACAGGCATGGTACTGGTTGGGTAGTTCAAAGAGATTTTCGTGAGCAGATGCGATTACATTAATGCAGGCAGACAACTTGTATTTCTCAAATATTTCGGTAGTCTTAATGCTCGATTTTTCAAACCCATCGTCAAAACTTAAGGAAACAATATGCGTTATTTTTTTGCTAAGATTGAGGCAAGAATTCAAAGTCCCGGGGATTATTGCTGCACCTAATCCAAAGCTGCTTGTTCGAATAAAATTCCGCCGGGACTGTTTCTGCATTTTCAGTTCATTCTGGCCAGTTAAGATACTAGAAAAAATATAGCCATTGTAAGCGAGATTCCAGAAAATATTATTCAGGTTTTACTTTCGATAATCTTTTGATCTTCTTAACTTTCAAATACCAAAAGCTCACTAGATATGATGCGAAACGCAGTATTGCCCCGGGAATTGAACTCTAATATTGGTTCTGAACGTAAAGATTTTGCCGTGAAAGCAGGACGTGCTCAACCGACGAAAAATTCATTGGCTATCATTCTTTTTGGAACTTTTTGGACAGCTTTTACCAGTATTTTTGTAGTGGCCTTTTTGGGTCCGCTGTTCGTAGGAAAGGAAGTACACTTCGAATCCAATGGGGTACCAACTGTGGCAGGTCCTGACAATTTAGGCCCTATTGTGATGCCAGCAATGATTATCGGTTTATTTGTTCTGATAGGCCTTGGTATGTTGGCCGGGGGTTTTTACTCTATGTTCAAAAAGGGAGGATATTTTGTGGGCACATCCTCGAGATTAATACATTATTACAAAGGAAATATCAGAT
>SPBY01000582.1 GCA_004525825.1 Bacteroidia bacterium | reverse complement strand
CCATACTACAGGCAGGCCGGGACCTTCTTCCTGATGCTGATCCCCATGATGATGGGAATGGTATACGGGTTTATACTCCTGGATGAACGCGATGGGGGGATCATCACAGCCATCTCGGTCACCCCCACCGGTAAAAGCGGCTACCTGAAGCTGCGTATGGGAATCCCGCTGGTAATTAGCTTTGTAGCGATCCTCCTCTTCCTGATTCTCCTTGATCTGACTGGAAGCCTGAGCCTGGTTCAGCTCATTATAATCTCCGTCGTTATTGCAAGCCAGTCACTGATCCTGCTGCTATTTTTGGGTGCATTTGCCGAAAATAAGGTGATGGGCCTGGCCATATCCAAAGGTTTTGGAATCCTATTAATGGGCCCCATGCTGGACTATGTACTTCCGTCCCCATATTACTGGTCCGGGGCATACAGCCCGATGTTCTGGGCCAGCCGGACAGTGCTGGCTGAATCAGATATCACTTTCTGGTTCAATGCGTGCATCACAATCGTGTTCCAAAGCCTGCTCCTCTGGATCCTTTTTATTAAATTCCGGGCCAGAAGTGATTAAGCTAATGAAATACTACTAATATGAGAAACACCTTTGCGCTACTTTCGATCCTGATCATTCTTTTTTTAACGGCAGGATGTAACATAGCTTCAGATACTGGGAACTCCGAATCCAAAGGAATACCTGTGATCTTCGATACCGATGCCAACAACGAACTGGACGACCAGCATGCCCTGGCCTACCTCTTACTGAATGAGGAGACCTTTGACGTCTTGGGGATCACCGTGAATGCCACCCGGAGCGGGGGAGAGATCGATGAACACATGAAGGAAGCGAACCGAGTGGTCGACCTGGTGGGCTGGAAAGGAAAGGTAAGTGTGATCAAAGGAGCCAATGGAGATTTTTCTGAGATCCGGAAGCAATTGGATCAGAAGGTCTTTGATGGATCTGAAGCGGTGGACTTTATCATTGAAGAAGCCATGAAGAAGCGGAAAGAACTCTTGGTACTTCTCCCCGTTGGAAAACTGACCAACGTGGCCCTGGCCCTGGAAAAGAAACCGGCCATTGCCAAACGAATAAGGATTGTATGGCTGGGAGCCAACTATCCCGATCCGGGCGAATACAACCTGGAGAACGATACCGCATCCATGAATTACATATTGAACTGTGATGTGCCCTTTGAAATGGTCACTGTCAGATATGGCTTGCCTTCAGGAACTGCCGCAGTAAAGGTGGCCCGCAGGGAGATCTATACCCGGATGCCCGGACTGGGTCCAAAGGTGGATGAAGCTGTGATTGGAAGGCACGAAGGTTCATTTAACTGCTTTGGCGATTACTCGGTGGACTTGTTCAGGCACATAGAGCACTTGGAGGATGGATGTTTCCGTTCTTTGTTTGATTTGGCAGCTGTAACCATTGTGAAGGATCCTTCCTGGGCCGAGGCTGTAGAAGTCCCCTGTCCCATTTACATCGATAATGCCTGGGTGGACCAGCCTCAAAACGTTAGGAAGATTGTAATCTGGGAGAACTTCAACAAAGATGCAATCCTCGACGACTTTTATAAAACCCTGGAGAAGAGTCAGGGACCAGTGCAATAGCTCCGATCAAATCCGCCAAGCTTGACTCTCACCCAGTAAATTCATAACTTACCAGGAAATTAAGGAGCCATGAAAAGAAGAAAATTTATTGCAGCATCAGCTATGTCAGTTCCACTTCTAAGTATGTTCCCAGCCAATCTTTCATCCATTATCCGTGAATCCGGCAAAAGTGGAATTGAAAAACGATCTCTGGGCAAGACCGGTGAAAAACTATCCATGATAGGATTCGGAGGCATCGTGGTGAATAAAGCCACCACCGAACAGGCAGCAGTCCGGGTCAAGGAGGCCATCGACTATGGAATTAATTACTTTGATGTGGCCCCCTCTTACGGAAATGCGGAAGAAATGCTGGGTCCTGCCCTGGAACCTTATAGAAAAGATGTGTTCCTGGCCTGCAAAACCACAGAAAGAAAAAGAGAAGGTGCCCGCTTAGAACTGGAGCAATCGCTGAAATATCTTCGCACAGATCACTTTGACCTCTACCAGTTGCATGCAGTCACCACCCTGGAAGATGTGGATTCCATTTTCGGAAAGGGGGGAGCCATGGAAACCTTTGTGGAAGCGCGCGAAGAAGGCAAGGTAAGGTATCTGGGATTCTCTGCCCATTCGGTGGAAGCAGCCATGGCGCTGATGGATGGCTTTGATTTTGATACCATCCTCTTTCCCTTTAATTATGCTACCTGGTATGCCGGGAATTTCGGTCCCCAGGTCATGGAACGAGCCAAAGAAAAGCAGATGGGCATCCTGGCCTTGAAAGCCATGGCATGGCGAAACTGGGAAGAAGGAGAAGAAAGAACCATTGATAAAACCTGGTACAAGCCCCACACTAACAAGGAGGAAGCCAATGAGGGACTTCGTTTTACACTTTCGCACCCGGTCACGGCAGCCATTCCCCCGGGTCATGAAGATCTGTTTTCCATGGCACTTAAACTGGCCAGTGATTTCAGTCCCATGAACGAAGACGAAATCAAAGCCATCAAAGAGAAAGCCCTTAAAACGGAACCTTTATTCAGGTATCCCATGCAAACATAGCCCTAACAATGTCCATCGAAATAAGAGAGGTAGATAGCCGCAGGAAACTGAAACAATTTATTCGCTTTGCCCATAAGCTCTATAAAAATCATCCCTATTGGGTCCCTTCGCTT
>SPBY01000387.1 GCA_004525825.1 Bacteroidia bacterium | reverse complement strand
AGCGAAGTTGTTGAAAGAATTTTGCCTACCAGAGGAATTTTCTGATGAATGGTGAAGGCAAACTGAGAAATTCTCAGGGTGGGGAAGGAGGCAGGCCTGAGCCTGAGAAATTTCCACAGGTGATAGGGTACTGGATCGCCCTGGAGGCAGTGCCGTAACTCCACATATCGGTCCCAGAGCAAAGAAGGGTAGGGTCCCAGTCCCCTGGCAGGGTAAAGGAGTCCCGAGTGTCCAAAAAAGAGGGCTTCCAGGTCGCTTAGATCATCTCTGTGATTTGTCAGCACTTGAAAGGGAATTCCCTTTGACAGCAACTCGAAGGGAAGACTGTTCAGCGGAATCCCGAATCCCGAGGCCAGGGCCAGGTAAAAAGCCTCCTCCCTGTTTGTCTTGATGGTTGAGCGCAAGCCGTCGATACGATGACTTTTTTGAAGGGTTCGCTGGACCTGCAGTCTGTTTAGCCACTGCTTCAAGCGATGGATGGGAAAATCTTTGATGTAAGAGCTGCAGGGAAGCCAATCCTCATTTTTCTTCAGTACTTTATAGCGTTGAATTAGGGAAGCAGGGTAGTCCGGGACCAGGGTGTGGATCCGGCGACCCAGGCTGTTGCAGATGTCCGAGTCGTACTCCCCAACCACATGAAGAATCACGTTGTTGTATGCCGGATCGATATGATGTCCATGCCTGTACCAGTCAGAGGCCCGTTGGTGCACTTCCACATTCCCGGCCCAAATTAAATGTCACAGCCTGATCCTGGCATTGAAAAAATCGGGACCCGCATGAAAGTTTTGCTCGCCCGGATGGACAACCCTGAGCTCCTGGCCACAGGTGGTGTGCAGTAAGGTCCCCTTGTAAAGCCTGTGCTTCCAGATAAACTGAATAATTTCCTCACCGGCCATCACAGCTTAATGTGATGAACGGGATAAATTCAGTTAGTAAGCAGCTAGAAAGAATAGGCCAGTCCCAGTGTAAGCTCTACGGTGCGAATCAGAAACTCAACATCCAGTGGCGGTACATCTTCGGCCACACCTTGGAAAAGCTCAAAGGTATAGGTGTTCTTGGATTTGGACTGGAAATAATCTGAAGCGAATTTTAGTGCCAGGTTTGAATTGAGTTTATAGCGGATTCCAGCTCCGGCCAAAAATCCGAAGGAGGCGCTGTTGTGACTGGTTTGGGTGTAAATGCTGGTATTGTCAAAATTGATCCTTAATTCCTGATCAGGAGGCCTGATAAAGCTGACGCCGGCAAGTCCCCTGAAATCAAAATAGAGTTTTTGAGAAGCCCGGATGGAAAAATGGGGCCCGATAAAAAGGTTGATGTAGTTCCAGAAGCCCGAGCCATAAAGGATCTCGGCATTGTCCGGAATATGAATGATACTGGAAGCATTTTCCTCAATGTAAGTGACTAAGTCATTGATGAGCGAATCACGATTGGCGTAATTGGATCCGAAAGAGAAGGAAGCACCAATCCCGAAATAGGAGGTAGGGAAGTATCCTGCATCAAATTTAATGGCGCCTCCGTTTTTGGCGTAGCCGTTGCTGGAAAGATCGCCCGTGGAAGCATAGTCACCCTGTGGCAGGGTGGCCCCGAATGAAATACTGGCAAAATTCTGCTGTGCGAATGCCGGCAGGCTTGCCAGAGCTATCAGTATGCTGAAGATAAATGCTGTTTTTCTCATCTTATTCCTTGTTGTGGCATCTTACCCTCCTTATAACGTACTAGGACAGGTTAAAAATATACAAATTCTATTTTTTTCTTTTAAATGGCATGGTCATGCAACGCACGCCACCTCCACCGCGTGAAAGTTCAGCCCCGTCGATGGTAAGTACATATTTTTTAATGGATGAAAGATCCGTTTTGCCATCCAGAACATCCTTCGATTTGATGATTTCGTAACCAGACTGATGTAAGTTCTCCAAGGTATGTACATTCCTGTTATAACCAATCAGTTTTCCCGGTCCCAGGGCAAAGAAATTGGCACCACTGTGCCACTGTTCCCTCTCCTGGGTCATGGTATCCTTCTCTCCTCCACAAAAAGAAGGTCTTAGCTCCATTCCCAGAGCACCCAACGCACTGACCAGGTTGTCAACATTACGGATGGAGACCACTTTGCCATGGTCCAGATCAATCTGGATGGTCTGGTATTTGTTCGATTTCAGGATCAGGGGTTCATACACCATGCAGGAGTCATTGTCAAGCAGGGTAAAAGTCATATCGAGGTGGATAAACGATTCCGGGGTGGAAGGCAACTCCTGCACCAGGATGTGGTGTTTCTCCCTTAGTCCGGCAAGCATTTTAACCAGGAAATCGATGCCCTTTGAAGAGGTGCGGTTTCCCAGGCCCACCAGGGTAATGTTTTCGGCTGCAATCAGAAGGTCCCCGCCTTCGAAGCTGATTTCTTCCCTGGATGCCAATTCTTCATCCGGGTGCACTGTCTGTACCCTGAAGCGGGGATGATAGTCAAAGATGGCCTGCATGATAAGTGCTTCCCTGTCCCTGATCTTGTTTGCCATCTTTGAGATGAGAATCCGGTCGCCCAGTGCCACCGAAGCATCACGGGTGAAGAAAAAGTTGTGAAGGGGACGCAGGGAATAATGTTCATTGCTCAGATAGCCGGAGAGAGTATTGCGTTCAAGAGGGACTCCCTGAATCAGCTGCTTGGCCAACTGTATTTCGTTAAGATCGAGCAACTGGTCGATGAGCCTGGGGTGACCCTCATGATAGCAAGCCTTTTTTACTATTTTTTCCCTGATTTCATCGGATCGGAGGACATCTTTCAGCAGATCCATGACCCGGTAAGTGGGGACCAGCTGCTGAAGCAGGCACTCCAGCTGGTTGTACTCCCTTCTTGCGACTGACAGATTGAGTATATCGCTGTAAAGGGCGCGCTCCGCATTTTTGGGAGTCATATTTTCCACCTCCGGACCCGGCGGATGAAGGATGACTCCTTCAAGATCTCCTATTTCGGAATATACCTGGATGGCCGACATGCCGCAAAGGTAATAATAGATTTAACAGAAGATTCAGTCGGAAAACCCGTTCCGCTTATGGCTATCGTCACAATAAGGTTTGTTGGAGGATCCTCCGCACCTGCAAAGGTAAATTGTATCTTTCTGCTCAACGACTCCTTTTCCGGGGATTTTGATCTCAAATGAACCTGAAACTTCAAGAGGCCCCCCGGTATTCACTTTAAAAACGGTTCTTTCATTTTCCATGGCTGTCACCTTAGTCTGAAAAACCGGTTTTCCTGTGTGTCCCGTCGCAATAAGGCATGCTTCGGGAGGAACCGCACCTGCAAAATGAGGTCATGACACTGGGTTTAAGTTCCTGGCCTTCGTTTCCGATCACAGAGTATTGTCCTTCCACCACTATGGGCCCGTCCTTCATGATCCTGATTTTAGCCTGGTTGGAAGAACCGGAGAGGGTTCTCGGATTCTCCTCATCCCGGGTGCCATGCCACTGGGTTTTTCGCTCTTCTCTGGTAAGATCCTTGTTGTATTTCCAGATCAGGGCCTGGGTGGGACATTTGTTGACCACCTCGGAGATTCTCCGGGTGGGTGCTCCTTCCATATTGACCCAGGGTCTTCTTCCCGGATTAAACACTTCAATCAGTTCCCTGAAACAGGTGGTGGCATGGATACATTTTGAAGGTATCCAGAAAACCGTGATTTCACCGTTGGTGTATTGTCTGTTCCGGGGATCTGACATCTGTTTTTTACCGTGATTATTCAGCATTAAAAAACAAACTCAGCTTGGGAATGTTCAAATTCGATACTTGATTCAACTGAAAGGCATAGTTTAAATAAATCCGGCCTCGATGCCGCGCACAATATCTTCGATGACCCTATCATCTCCTTCAGGATCATATTCGGCTTTCAGGTTGTTTCCAAAGATCCTGGCAATGCCCTGCCAGAAAAAAGCCGTGATACTTCCTTTCAGCTCCTTGATTACCAGGTAAGAGCTTCGGCCTGTTTCCCGATCGATCAGTTTGACAAGGATAATTCCCTGGGTCACAGTTAATTT
>SPBY01000350.1 GCA_004525825.1 Bacteroidia bacterium | reverse complement strand
GGAGAGGTTTCCAAGGCCTATTTTGGGCTGGAACCCCGCTTGAACCTGAGGTATCTGCTGACTGGCAACTCATCCATTAAGTTCTCCTACAACCGCGGATACCAATACCTTTTTGTGTTAAGCAATACCGTGGCCATGGCACCCACGGATCAGTGGAAACTGGTCGACTACCACATTAGGCCCCAGTATCTGGACCAACTTTCGGCAGGCTATTACCAGGACTTCCCACAATCCGGGATGAGTGCCTCTGTGGAGCTTTACCGGAAATGGGGTCACGATATTGTGGAGTACCGCGACGGAGCAAGTTTTACGGAAAGCCCCCAAGCGGAAAGTGAAACCCTCCAGGGGAAGCAGAAAGCTTATGGGGTGGAAACCATGATCCGAAAAAATACCGGGGCAGTAAACGGCTGGGTGTCCTACACATGGTCCCGCTCATTCATGCACGTGGGTACTCCGGGTAGCAGTGAGCAGATAAATGGGGGGAATCCCTATCCTTCTAATTTCGACAGACCCCATAATGTTTCCATGGTGTTCAATTACCGGCGGGGCCGGCGCGTGAGTCTCTCCGCCAACCTGGTATATATGACAGGCCGTCCGGTGACTTACCCGGTTTCTGTGTATTATGAATATGATATCCCCTACATCCATTACTCTGACCGCAACAAATACAGGCTCCCCGACTACTTCCGCGTTGATATTTCCATAAATGTCGAAGGGAGCCTGAGGAAGCACAAAATGTTCCATGGTTCTTGGATGCTGGGGGTGTATAATGTGACCGGCAGAGACAATGCCTATTCGATCTATTTTCAGAATGAAGCCGGTCTCATCAAAGGATACAAATTATCCATTTTTGCCCAGCCGATTGTTACTCTATCCTGGAACGTTAAACTTGGCAACTATGTCAGAGAATAAACTCCATATCATTCTGGCTCTGTGCCTCCTGTGTTCCTCCTGCGTGGAGCCCTACGAGCCCGTGCTGGAGGAATCCCAGGATGTGTTGGTCATCAGTGGAATGATCACGGACAGTCCGGGCCGGCATGAAGTGAAAGTATCCCTGTCTTCGCCTTACAGTTTCCCCGCGTTCCAGGGGGTGGAACATTGTCTGGTGAACGTAAGCGACCAGGATGGGAACATGATCCATTATAGCGATGAAGGCAATGGGGTCTACTCTGCCAATGTCCCTGATTCCTTTCTGGAGGTGGGAGATGCAGTCAGCCTCTATGTGCTTACCCCGGATCGCGGGGAGTACAGGTCAAGCTACGATACCATTCTTCCCTGCGCGGAGATTGACAGCCTGTACTGGGAGTTTCAGTACATGGAAACTCCCGATCCGGACAAAAGTCGCCCCGGCATCCAGTTTTATCTGGATATGTCGGGATCAACTTCCGATTCCCGCAACATGATCTGGCGGGTGAATGAAACCTGGGAGTACTGGGCCTCACTTTTTGGGAATAAGGTCATGTTGGATTTTCATCATACGGTAGATTATATTAGCAGTGATATTTATAAATGCTGGAAGAGTTTTCCCCTGGATCACATTTATACAGGGAGCACAAGGAACCTCTCTTCCAACGAATTAAGAGGGGTGGCCCTGAACTCTGTATCCAATGAAACTGACCGGCTCCGTGTGACCTACAGTCTGTACGTTCAGCAGCAATCCCTTTCCCTGGGAGCGTATGATTACTGGCTGCGGATGAATGACCAGGCAGCTGAGTCGGGAGGACTATATGGGAAACAACCGGCATCGGTGCCCGGGAACCTTTTTGCAGTGGATGAGTCGGAAGGGGAGGTACTCGGCTTCTTTTATGCCTGCCAGGTGAAAGAGAAACGCATCTATGTCCATAACAACAATTATTTTGATTTCTATATACCGCATATCGACTGCGAATATGAATCCTTAGGCAACATTTGGGGACAGGAAACTATCGATTACCCGGTGTATATTTATGTCCCCGGCCCCTTCAAACCCTCTTTTACGGGCCCTGCGGAATGCTTCGACTGCCGGCTTCAGGGGGGAGACACCATCAGACCAATACCCTGGGAAACATGGCCATAAACCTACATATCGAGAGACGGGTATTCCTTCCGGGTTTACTGATGCTGGGTATGCTGATCCCGGGTATACTTATTCCGGACGCTGCAGATTTGCATGGCCAACGCAGCCCTTTCGATCCAGCCATGGCCGGGGAAGCTGCACAGATACGGGAGGAGGTGACAGTTTTTACGGACCGATCGCTGTACATTGCCGAAGAACCGGTCTGTTTCAGTGCCAGTCTGCAAGACACCGGTCCAGTGATTCGCCGGCCATGGAGCAGGGTACTTTACGTGGAACTGGTTTCGGCTGAAGGCATTAGCATGGCCCGCGAGAAATACCAGGTGCATGATGGAAAAACGTCGGGTGAAATCCATATCCCTTCCAACTTAATAAGTGGTAACTACTTCCTCAGGACATATACCCGCTGGATGAGAAACTGGGGACCAGAAAGCTATTGTTATGTACCCCTTCGTATTATCAATCCGCACAGGCCTGAAATGCAAAAGGGGATCGCGCCGGCAGAAGTGAGTGCCAATCTCAGGGTTTCTTCGGCTCTTAGCTCTTCCCTGGAATTTGAGCCCCATCCCGCTTTTTTTGCAGGGGGAGAAAGGATTGTTATGCAACTTTCCCTTCCCGCTCGTCGGTTCCAGGAGGGTATCCGGGGTTGCCTTACAGTGGTTCCACGCAGCGCCCAGCCTGCAGCTCACCACTGGGAGGCTGAGCTAGTGAATCGGGCTGCAGAGGAGCTTCCCACGGGTGCTTACACCGGGGATTCTGCCGGAGCCTTCCAATTAAACTTTCTTCCGGATAAATACGGACCTTCACTTTCAGGATCGGTGGTATATCCCAGTGGAAGGGACGAAGGTCCATCGGAAACCCGGATTCATTTTACACTGATGGGCGATAATCCTGGTTATATGGTATGTCGTCCCGAGGTTTCAGGAAGATTTGCGGTGGCTCTTCCTTTCCTTAGCGGGAAACTGGAGTTATTTGTTCAGCCTGAAAGCATGGATGGTACTGCCGTGGAGGTAAGAATTGACCAGGACTTTGATCAGAGGCAGCTCATTCTCCCAGTCGCGTCCTTTGACCTGGCTGACCAGGAAAGGGAGGCGGCTACGATCATGGCCCGGAATGTGCAGCTTGCGGGAATCTACCAGGATGCAACTTCCTTGGTGGGAAAGGATTCTGCAGCCAAGGAATTTCCTTTTTATGGCTCGCCAACACTATCGGTGGACATGGACCATTATGTGCTCCTGCCCACCCTTGAGGAGGTTTTCCTGAATCTTGTCTCAAGTGTGACCCCGGTGACCCGCAGGAAACGAAATTCTCTGCAGATAGAAAGCGAAAATCCGACACTTTCCTTGTTTGAACCCCTGGTGATGGTGGACCAGGTGCCGGTGTTTGATATGAATAAATTTATGTCTGTATCTCCTGCAAAAATCAAAGGCATCGATGTGATCGAAGATGTATATGTTAAAGGGGATCTTCGCTTTGGCGGACTTATTAACCTGATCTCCTGGGACGGGGACATGGCCGGCATAGATCTGCCCGGGAACTCATTCTTCATCGATTACCAGGCCATGCATCCGCCTGCAAAAAAAGATATGGATCAGGTCTCCGAGAACGACCGGATGCCCGATACCCGGAATACCCTGTTGTGGTTGCCCGATGTGGTTCTGGAAAAATCCAGTCCGATCAGCATATCCTTCAATGCACCAATGTATCCCGGCGAGTATGTGGTGCTCTTCCGTGGCCAGGGTCCGGGAGGTGAACTTTTTGTGGCTGAAACCTCTTTTGAGCTTGTGAAACCTAATCCCGAATAAGAGAATCACCGTCCTGCACAAAATGTTATGCATGAAATGACTCAAGAAATAACAGAATATACTAACTTGAATCCTAGTTTAAACTCCAATTCGAAACAATCATGGCAAAGAAGAAATCAAAGAAAAAAGACGACAAAAAAAAGGATGGTAAGAAGAAGATCCTAAAACTCAAACTCAGAAAGAAAAAGGATAGCAAGAAGAAAGATAAAAAGAAGAAAGATAAAAAGAAGAAGGATGTCAAGAAAAAAGAACTGAAGAAGAAAGAGGCTAAGAAAGAACCCAAGGCGAAACCTGCGGTCGTTCAGGTAGCAGAAAAAAAGCCGATACCCCTTGCGATGGTTCAGCCCGAAACCCCCGAGATCAAAAATGTTGACCACAGCTCCAACTACAATGTATTGGAGGCCAACAAGAAGCTCAAAGCGATAAAGAGCACCGAGGAGCTTCTCGCATTTACTAATGGAGAGAAAAGACAAACCATTACCAAGACGATTCCAGCTGCAAAAGCACGGCTGGAAAAGTAAATTTTAAATTCAGGTATTTCCACAAGGGTCGTTCTGATTAACATGGATAAGAAACGGGCCAGTTTCCTGGAGGGAACTATTTCCATATT
>SPBY01000633.1 GCA_004525825.1 Bacteroidia bacterium | reverse complement strand
CGCTCAATGGAACAGACCAGGCATTCGTTCAGGGCCGTGGCCGTATAGGAGTAGGTCACACACCCGCAAATGGAGGCAAGTCCCAGGAATTCCCCGGGACTCAGGATCTTCATGATGATATTCCTGTGCCCGGGACCCTCCACAAAGACCTTCACAAAGCCCTCCAGGACGGTCTTCACCCCTGAAGGAAATCCACCCACCTTGCAAAGGATCTCCCCTTTCAGATAGGTGACCATGACCTTGTTCGCCACCTCAAAGTCCTGCTCACCCGGGACCAGCCTGTTCAGGCACTGTACATCCAGGGTGCAGGAGTTGCAGTTCACCTCCTGGCTGCCTGTATCCATGTAACAAAATTACGCCAATAAATCCAATTCAGACCATTTCTGTTTATGGATTCACAGAAAAGCTCTCCTGCCCCTTTGTCCGGATCAAAGTGAGCCCCGCAAAGGTGATCAGGCCATTAAATAACAATAGCGTATAGCCAAGGTAAAAGCCAAAGCATTTGATCAGGAGGAGATTTAACAACCATGCCAAGACGGGCGACAGGAGGACCACCAGGGGAACCCACTTATCCCTGATTTTGTGCCTGGTAAACAGGCCAAAGGCGTACAATCCCAACAGCGGACCGTAGGTATATCCTGCGATGGTATATACGGTGTTGATCACACTGTCGTTGTTTACGGCACGGAAGATCATGATGATCGTGATAAGGATGAGCGCAAAGGCAATATTGATGCGCATCCGGATCCTAAGCTTCTCTGCATCTGTTTTATGATCCAGGTGGAGAAAGTCGGTATAGAAGGCCGTGGTCAGCGAGGTCAGGGCCGAATCGGCCGAGGAGAAAGCGGCGGAGGCAATTCCCAGCATAAAGACAATGCCTGCGGTGGTGCCCAATTGATTCAGGGCCAGGTCCGGAAACAGATTGTCTGTATTCAGGATATTCCCTGCCTGGTCGACCGGCAGCACCATTCCGGTCATTTGGACATAGGTATATAGCAACACCCCCAGGGAGAGAAAGATCAGGTTGGTCACAACCAGGATGATGCTGTAGAGGTAAATATTCTTCTGAGCCTCCTTCAGGCTTTTGCAGGTCAGGCTTTTCTGCATTTCATTCTGGTCGAGTCCGTTCATGGCGATGGCCACCACAATGCCCGTAACAAATTGCTTGTAAAAGTTCTTTTCGAATTTCCAGTCCCAGTTAAAAATGGTGGAATACTCGCTGTGGATTACGGTCTTTGTCATCTCCCCGAAAGAGAGATTCATATCTCTGGTAACTATAAAAATGCTTAGCCCAACGGAAAGCAACATCATAAAGGTCTGGAAGGTATCGGTCCAGACGATGGTTTTTATTCCTGCCTTATAGGTGTAGGCCCATATGAGCAATACAGTGAGGCACACCGTGAGCATGAAGGGGATGTGGTAATACTGAAACAGGGCCAGGTGCAAAACGCCTGCCACCACAAAGAGCCTGAGCGAGGCGCCGATGGACTGGGAAAGAAGAAAAAACAGGGACCCGGTCTTGTGCGAAACATTTCCAAAACGGGTTTCCAGGTAGGAATAAATGGAAACCAGTTTGAGCCTGTAATACAGGGGAAGAAGTACGGTGGCGATCACAAAATAACCCACCAGGTAGCCCAGCACCAGTTGAAAATAGTACAGATGGGTGTTCCCCACCTCACCGGGTACGGATATGAAGGTAATGCCCGACAATGAGGCCCCGATCATGCCGAAGGCCACCACAAACCAGGGCGACTGACGATTACCGGTAAAGTAGGTGTCTACATTTACCTTACGGGAAGTTATGCGGGAGATCAGAAAGAGGACCGCAAAATAAATGACAATTACTGTCAATACAAGTAGTGGACTCATTGGGTACGAAGATACATTTGTTTACATTTAGACTATGAAAGATCTTGAGCTAAATATCCGCAGGGTAAGCACCCATAAAGAAAGCCTGAGCTGTGCTGAACTCATGGCCGGCTCAGAGCCCTGGATCACTCTGGGCATGGACAGGGATCATGTGGTGAATATCTTCAACGACCCACTGAATGAGGTATTTGCAGCCTATATCGGGGAGGCTTTGGTAGGAACCATGGTCATTCAAACCAAAGGGGCCTTCACGGGATACCTGAAGAGCATCGTGGTCAAACCGGACCGGAGAGGTCAAAAACTGGGTGAGAAGATGATGGCCTTTATCGAGAAGGAGATCTTCGCTACCTGTGCGAACCTGTTTCTGTGTGTATCCTCCTTTAACCGTGAGGCACAGCGTTTCTATCAACGACTCGGCTATGAGAAGATCGGGGTATTAAAAAATTACCTGGTAGATGGGCACGATGAAATCTTGATGAGAAAGACCATCGCCCCCATCCTTGAAAAAACAGGAAACAGCCCCAGTGAATCTGTTCCTGAAGATTAAAAGATGCGCCTGAAAAAAAGTATACTTGTCTGGATCCT
>SPBY01000300.1 GCA_004525825.1 Bacteroidia bacterium | reverse complement strand
CCTGTCCAAAGACCATTCCTTCTCGGGCCAGTTGGTCAAGATCAGGAGTCTCGTAATAGGATGAGCCCATGAAGCCCACATCTTTCCAACCCAGGTCATCTGCAACAATCAGTATTATGTTGGGAAGACGTGCTTCAGGCTACCTGCAGGACACAGATGCCGTCAACAAAAGCACCGGGACCAAAAAGGAAAGTTGCTTCATTACTCTCCCGAATAAGTAGGCATTCCAAAATTAAATTTGGAGGAAGGGACTCTCTCCTCCTCCATCATCCTGGCAAATTTCTCTGTCAGCTCGGGGTGGACATTTGCCACATTGTTCTTTTCGCAGGGATCGCTCTCCAGATTATAAAGTTCAAGAGGGCCATCGGGACTCTTTCCCACCCCCTGTCTGATCGCTTTCCAGGGACCCGATAGGATGGCCTGTTTCCCACCCCTCTCATGAAACTCCCAGTAGAGGAACTCATGGTTGGGTTGATCTTCTCCCAGCAAAGTAGGAAGAAAAGAGATTCCATCGCTTTGTGGAAGCTCAAATCCCGTCAGATCCGACAGGGTAGGTAAAACATCCCAGAAGGCAGAAACATGATCGCTCACCCTTCCTTTTTCTATGGTTCCTGGCCATGATACGATCATGGGAACACGAACTCCTCCTTCATACAAATCACGCTTTACTCCGCGTAGTCCCCCGCTGCTGTTGAAGAATCCCGGATCGGCCCCTCCTTCTTCGTGCGGTCCATTGTCACTGGTGAACATAATGAGGGTGTTTTCAGCAATGCCCAGCTCATCCAGAACTTGTACAATTTCCCCCACATACTTATCAATGCGGCGTACCATGGCAGCAAAGGTGGCGTGTGGATGCTCCTGGCTGCAGTACATTCCAATGACCATATCGGGACCATAGTCGGCTCCAAGTCTGCCCTCATAGGGTTCTTCCGGATACAAGCCCAGATACTCCCTGTAAATACCATCGTCCGGGACAATCAGCTCTGCATGCGGAATCACGATGGGTACATAGGCAAAGAAGCTGGTATCCTTGTGGGCCCGGATAAACTCCAGGGTCTTCTCCTGGATCAGGTCAGGTGCATAAGTCATAGTGTTGGACCAATCGTTCCCCGGCAGGAATACCTTCTCCTTGTTCTTCCAGAGGTATTCAGGATAATATCGGTGGGCATAGCGCTGGCAGTTATATCCGAAGAAGAGATCGAAGCCCTGGTGGACAGGATCCCCTTCTGAACCAGGAAAACCCAGTCCCCACTTCCCGAATGCCCCGGTCACATATCCTGCTTCTTTCAAACTTTCGGCCAGAGTGACCACCGAGTCGGCCAGGGGCCACTGTCCCTCTGGATTCACCTCCTGGTTTCCCCGGATGGGCGTATGGCCCGTATGCAATCCTGTCATCAATACCGACCGGGAAGGGGCACAAACCGTACTTCCCGAATAGTGCCTGGTAAAGCGTATGCCCTCACTGGCCAGCTGGTCCAGGTGGGGAGTGGCAAACTTCTCCTGTCCATAGCAACCCAGGTCACCGTAACCCAGGTCATCGGCCAGGATATAAATGATATTGGGGCGCGAAGTTTGCTGGGTAACAGTAGTTTTACCGGATTGACAGCTATTTGACAGAAGTGTAAAAACAAGGAGAGCAAGGGCCAGGAATCTTCTCATGGCAGGAGTGCTAAATAAGTGAACCCACAAGATAAGGTTTTTGAACCTTAGCTCTGAAGGATTGTTTACATTTGCGGAAATGAAAAAGGTCTCTTTTAAGACACTGGGCTGCCGGTTGAACCAGTATGAAACCGATGCCCTGGTCACCCAGTTTCACCAGGCGGGTTACCAGGTGGTGGACTACTCCAAACATGCGGATATCACGGTGATCAACACCTGCACGGTGACCAACCAGAGCGATCAGAAATCGAGGAACACCATCAACCACGCCGCCCGAAAGAATGCCGGGGGAATAGTGGTGGTCACAGGTTGCATGGCCAACAACCACAAGGAGCAGCTGGAGGCCAACGAGCTAATTACCTATGTGGTGGACAACGAACACAAGAGCAGCATCGTCTCCCTGGTGGATGCCCATTTCAAGGGGGAAGTAGTCCACCCACAATCCTTCCCGGGCGATGTGTTTGGCTTTGAGGCGGTCGACCAGAGCCTTCATACCCGCACCTCCATCAAGGTGCAGGACGGTTGTGACAATTTCTGCACCTATTGCATAGTTCCTTCTGTGAGAGGCAGGGCAGTGAGTCGTCCCCTTGAAGAGGTCCTGGAGAACATCAGAAGGGTAGTGGACAATGGGTTTAAAGAAATCGTGATCACCGGCGTAAACATCGGGCGCTATGAATATGGACAATACAATCTGGAGCGTTCTATTGAAAAGATGGCAGAATTGCCCGGCGATTTCCGCATCCGGATCTCCTCCATGGAACCCGATGGCTTTGGCCCCGACTTCCATAAGGTGTTCCAGCACCCCAAAATGGCGCCTCACCTGCACCTGTGTAGCCAGAGCGGTTCCGATAAGATCCTGAAACTTATGCGCAGGATGTATACTACCAGCTCCTTTATGGAGATCCTAAACACCTTCCGCAAGCACAGTCCTGACTTCAATTTCACCACCGACATTATTGTGGGTTTCCCGGGAGAATCAAAGGAGGACTTCGCTGAGACGGTCCGCATCGCCAGGGAGGCACATTTCAGTCATATTCATACTTTCAGGTATTCCAGAAGAAAAGGTACCAGGGCCGACCGGCTGGAAGATCAGGTGGCTGAAAAAATCAAATCGGAACGAAGCGAAGTGATCCGTAAAATATCCGAAGAAAACAGGATTCGTTACATGCAATCCATGATCGGGAAAGAGCAGCAGGTTCTGATCGAAAAATTGGATCGCAAAGGAACGGCCCATGGCTATGGGGAACACTACCTTCCGGTGCAATTCCCCTCCTCAGATGGAACCAGGAACATCTTCCGGAAGGTCAAGCTGAAAAAGGTGGAAACTTCGGAAACTCCCTTTATTCACGGATTGGATCAGAGCTTTAGCCCATAATAAAGATGATCGGCCTCCTGGCCATCTATCAGGGCAATGCCCGGCATGACCCCCCAGCTTTCAAATCCAAACTTCTTCAGCAGGCCGATGCTGACCGGATTCTTATCCAGAAGAATGGCTATCAGCACTGAAAATCCAAATTTGGGTGCCACATATACCGCGTGCTCAAGCAGCTTGCTTCCCACACCTTTTCCTCGCTCCTTTTCATCCACATAATAACTCACTTCGGCCACATGGGCCAGCGCCTGGCGGTCCTTCCGGTAGGCCCCCAGGGAAACCCATCCGGCTATCCGGTGACTACTTTCAATTACAAACACCGGGAAACGACCGGGATCGTGTGAGGCAAACCACTTCTCCCGTTTCTCCATATCAAGCGGCTCAAGATGAGCGGTGCAGAAACGTTGTCGAACCGCCTGGTTGTATATGTCATTGATGGCCGGAAGGTCCTCCGGCAGTGCATTCCGGATCTTCATAAAACAAAGTTAAAAATCCCATGTACTTCAGAACAAGTTTAAACCTTTTTTACAGTTCCGCGTCTAAATGCTATCTTTGCGCGAATTTTTGACTTTTAATCACAGATAATGAGAAAAATAGACAGGCGAATTGTCATCGTTGTGAGTGTTATTTTTATCCTGGGACTGGCCTATGGATTGATGCGTTTTTTGATTGCTCAGAAAGAGGAGCCTCCTGTACGGCAAACTATTGAATCACGTCGTTTTGTGAGAGTGGAACCTGTGAAATACACAAGTATCTCCTCCTCGATTTCAGAAAAAGGAAGGCTCTCTTCCATTGCCGAGGTGGATATTGTGGCCGAAGCCTCTGGAAAAATTGAAGCAGGAACAGTCACTTTGAAAAAAGGAGCCAGCTTTTCTAAGGGGGATGTACTGTTTTTGGTCTATCCCGATGAAGCGATCCTTTCGTTAAAGGCCCGTAAAAGCCAGTATCAAAATATACTTGCAGGAATTCTTCCAGATCTGATCATCGATTTTCCCGAGGCCGAGGAATCGTTCAGCCAGTTTTTCGCCACCATAAATGTGGGAAAACCCTTGCCTCCCATGCCAGAGATCGAGGACAGCAAATTGAAGATCTTCCTGGCCAGCAGAAATGTGATCAGTGAATACTATAATATTCAACGGGATGAGCTGCAGCTGCAACGGCATACCGTCAGGGCACCATTTAACGGTACCTTTATTGACGTATACATGGAACTAGGGGCCTTTACCAATACTGGCGGCAAGGTGGCACGTGCCATCAATACCGATCACCTGGAGCTGGAGGTTCCTCTGAAGCGCTCCGAAGCTTCCTGGATCCAAAAAGGAGATCCGGTAACCATAAGCTCTGAGGGCTCCTACACATGGAAGGGAAAGGTGATCCGCAAGAGCCAGTTTGTGGATGAAAATACCCAGTCGCAAACCATTTTTATCAGTCTTCCCTATGACCGTGAGCAACCCTTGATGGCAGGAGAATACCTGGTGGCCCATTTCCCGGTCAGGCCCATAGAGGGTGCCATGGAGATCCCCCGTAATTCGGTATTTAATTCCGATGAGGTATTTGTGGCCCGCTCGGGCCGGCTTGCCAAAGAGAGAATCAATGTGATCAAGCTCAATGCAAGCACCCTCATCTTTAACGGGCTTCCTGAAGGGGATTCCGTGGTGGTGCAACAGCTTATCAATGTTTCTGAAGGAACCCTGGTACAGGTGGACAAAGAAGCCGCCTCGCAACAGATGCAGCCAGGTGGTCCCGGCGGAGGTCCCCAGGCAAACCCTGCTGTTCAGCCCGGCGCCGGAGAGAATAAAAAAGAACAGTCTGCAAAAAAAGCCAGAAATAAATAAGACCGGACATGAGGAAGATTATTGAGCGTTTTGTAGAGTTTCCGGTCTATGCCAACATGATCATCGTCGTGGTGATTATTGCTGGCGCACTCAGTGTGG
>SPBY01000413.1 GCA_004525825.1 Bacteroidia bacterium | reverse complement strand
GTAATTGTTGATCTCCCTGAACTTGTAAAATAAGTCCATACTAAAAATAAGGATTCCTATGTTGATGGCCAGCTGGGAAATGAGGATCCAAATTATGGACTGGTTATTCTGGTATCCAGCCAGGTTCATGGACAACAGGATAATGTTGGCCAGCTGTATGGCGCCGTACATAATCAGGTTGAATTTGATGCTCCTGTTTCCTTTTAGTGTCTTTTCACTTAAGTAATGTGTAATCATGTCTCGGTCTGTTTTTTCATCCCTGAACATTTGGTCATTTCCCTCCTGCCACATATGAATCAATTCGTCATTTTTCATCTTTCGTGGTTTGAATTTGCAATTTCGATCTGAGTTTCTCCCTGATCCTCACCAGGCGTAAACTCACATTATTTGTACTAATTCCTGTGATCTCAGCAATCTCATCATAGGAACACTGTTCCAGATAGAGGAAAATAATGGTCTTGTCCAGGTCTTTAAGTTTTGAAATTTGTCTGTATAACTGATTGATTCTTATCTCCTGGTCCTGGTGTTCAAAGGGATCCTCGGAGATCTCCAGTGTTTGATCCGAAAGCATGGTGTATTTTATTTTTCTTGCCCTCAGGCCCAACATGGCCGTGTTCAGGGCCACCCGGTACATCCACGACTGGAATTTTGAATCGCCACGGAAGGCCGGATAGGACTTCCAGAGTTGGAAAATGATTTCCTGTTTCAAATCATCCCGGTCCTCTTCGGCGGCATAGAGCTTACATATTTTGTGGATGATCCCCATATGGGTAAAAACCATCTCTACGAAATATGCTTTGTCAGGTTCCTGTTTGCTCAACACATTGAGATTTATACCCCATTAGTTACAGGATGGATGAAAAAACTACAGAGTCTAGACATTTTTATTGATCCAGGGCCGAAATTAACTCCCTTACATCCTCTTCGTTATTGAATACATTGATGGAGATGCGAATGTTACTGCCTCGCAGGGAGACATATACCCTTCGCGATTGCAGTTCCCGGACTAAAACCTCACCGTCGGTATGGCCAGGCAATGCCAGGCCCATCAGGTGATGGGACCTGTACATTTCATCATCTACAGAAACATCCTTGCTTAGGAAATAGTTAATCAAGGGTTCTCCCAGCACGCGAGTATACTCCTGGATCTCTTCAATCCCCCAATCCAGCAGCTGCCGTAGAGCCTCGCCCAACATGGGCATGAAAATGAAGTTGCTGCTTTGTCCGACGTCGAAACGGACCGCCCCAGGCTTATAACCCTCCTGGTATTGAGTGAGCCGGTCGAAGCGTTCCGAATTGGGCCTGGTCATCCATGACTCCTCCAGAGGGACTCCTTCATTGAAGTCCTCATGGATATAAGAAAGGCAAGTTGAATAGGGTCCCATCAGCCACTTGTAGGCCGCACATATAAGAGCATCAATATGGCATGCCTTCACATCAATGGGCAGAGCACCCACAGACTGCGAGCCGTCCACTATAAGTTTTGCTCCCACCTCCTGACACCTGGCTCCAATAAGCTCCATATCAAACCTGGTGCCGTTCATCCAATGCACCGATGCCATCACCACAAAAGCAGTGTTGGCATTGATGGACTCCAGGATTCTCTCATTCCAGTCTTTTCCCTTGAGGGGTATATCGTCCTTCCTGGCAACCACTTTAAGCTCAGCTCCATGACCTTTACACCACCGCTGTGCAGTATAGTAGCAACTTGGAAACTCTTCGGAGATGGTCAGCGCATGTTGTCCCTGTCGGTAAGGGATGTTTCGAATCACAGAGTTCATGCCGTAGGAAACAGAAGGCATTACAGCCACCTGGGCAGGGTCACAGTTCACCATCCTGCCAAACTTCTCCCTCACTCCTACAACCCCCGTAAAAAAATCTGTTGGTTTGATGGACACGGGATTTCTTTTACGTTGCATTCCTTCGATCCCTTTCTCTTCCACAGATTTCATGAGCGGTGACATGTAGCCACAGTTAAGGTAATGCAAGCTTTCGGGCAATTGAAACAGGTATTTCTGGCAATTCATGGAAGTAAGGTATAATTGGTATTCTATTTTCCTTCGATAAGGATCGTATCGCATTCCGCTGCTGATAAACGGTATCGGAGAATCTCCTGGTACTCCGCGGAGGAATACCATGCATCAAAATCTTGCCGGGTATTAAACTTAATCAACACAGCCCTGCTGTAATCCCACTCTCCTTCAAGCACAGTGGCTTGTTTATCCACCGCCAGGTAGGTCCCATTGTACCTTGAAAAAATATCATCGGCACGATCCAGGTAAAGTTGATACTCCTTCTCATCATTTATCCTGAGGCTGGCCATAAAATAGACACTCATGATTTCTACAGTTCCTTTATTACAATATCTTTAAACCTTATCTTTAACTCATCATTGCTATGCAACTGAAAGGCAATGCATCCGGAGATTCCTGAATCCCTTGTCCTATGTAGTTCATCATCCAGGATCCCAGTGGCATCAAAGTCCGTTACCAGATTCGTGTTCACCCAGGTTTCCACCCTCATGCCCTTGCAGATAATTTCCAGGGAGTTCCATGCTTCCGGGTCGTCTTCAAAGAAGACCAGCCGGGTAAGGAGTGCCGATTCAGGTGCCTGCCCAGGGGTGATGTTCCAGTCGGGTAAAAAAGGATGGATCCAGCGCCTCACATAAGCGGTCTCATCATAGATCAATCCGTTTCGGAAAGGAAGGGGACCATGTATGTCTGCCTGTGGGCCACTGAGCCAGCCACCAAAGCTGGCAGTATCTGAATCGTCGTAGCTGCTCCTGAACTGAACCCCGCTATTGCCCCCCGATTCTCTGAACAGCTGAAACTGTAGCTTCAGGTGAAAATCGGAGAACTCCCTGTCGCTGGCCAGCCATACATAGTTATGATCGCTGTCTCCCAGGGAATTGCACTCAATAACACCCTCCTTCACAGTCCAATAGACCTTCCCTTTGTCTGCGGGAATGCACTTGACCGACCATCCTTCCAGGTCCTTTCCATTGAACAGCGACTCCCACTGCTGGCTTTTACATCCCTGCAAGCCAATGCCTGCTAAAATAATTGCGAAAAAAGCTTTCTGGGTAACTGAAAAACTGGCGGACTTCATAATGCGAGGTATCTAAGATTTTTAGAGAAGGGAATTTAACCATTTTCCACGCTCAAGTTGTAAAACAAAGCGATATTTGGCAGTGAATCAGAATTAAGCTAAATTTGTCCCCGCAAAATTGAAGCCCCGGCAAGCATAGGCAGCGTGCTTCGATCAAGCGATTCTGGCTCCATAGTTCAAGGGATAGAATAGCGGTTTCCTAAACCGTAGATACAGGTTCGAGTCCTGTTGGAGCTACAAATATTCAATTACTTATCAGTCCGGTACCAATATTCTGAACTGATTCCGAACTACAAAGACTCTCATTTCGGGGGTCTTTTTCTTTTTTGCATTCTTTTAGTTACTGTTCAGTATTAAATATTATCTCATTGATGATGAATCTGTTATGGATTACTATGATTTGATTTCATCCGAGTACTTGAATATATAAAAGGTATTTCATATATTTACAAAAGGACTTTCATATAATATAAATATCATGACTGATACAATGGTGATGTTAGCCTATCTTGTTGGCGCGACACGATTTAGACGCATAAGCGAAAAGCTTTACGCAGATGGTAACAAGATTTACAAAGATTCCGGCATTGATTTTAAGGCAAGCTGGTTTTCAGTGTACTACGTTTTAGCACTATCTGAATCCCCACAAACAGTCATGCAAATTGCTCAACAAATTGATTTTTCTCACAT
>SPBY01000370.1 GCA_004525825.1 Bacteroidia bacterium | reverse complement strand
CATGTTCCATCCATCGCAGTTGTTCCAGCGATTCGGCCTGTTCCAGGAGAGTGGGAGGCAACTTCACCACCTCCTCCAGCACCTCTCGTCGGAATGCATAGAGTCCGATATGTGTATAAAACTTATGGCCTCCTGATTCCCTGTCCTGTTTGGCATCTCTCACCCTGGGTATGGGGGCACGGGAGAAATAAAGCGCCTTGAAATTTAGGTCCACCACCACCTTCACCACATTTGGATTTTCAAGTTCTTCCAGGGCATTAAGTGGTCTGATCAGGGTGGCGATAGGAGTGTCGGGGACAAGTATGCAATCCAGAAGGGTCTGTAGCTGCCTGGACTGGATCAGGGGTTCATCTCCCTGAATATTTACCACATGACTGAATCGTAGTCCGGATTCTTTTTCATACAGTGAAGCTGCTTCAGCACAACGTTCGGTACCACTGCTGTGTTCCGGAGAGGTCATTACCACCTTCCCCACGAAGGCCACCACCGCATCGTATATACGTGGGTCATCGGTGGCCACAAGCAGATGTTCAAACAGGGAGGAGGCACGCTCATAGACCCACTGGATCATGTGCTTCTGACCCAGCAATGCCAGTGGTTTTCCCGGGAAGCGGGTGGAGGCATACCTGGCAGGTATAATACCAAGAAAATCAGTCACCTTTTTATTTCAAAAATAGGAAACTATGGGGATAAACCTTTTTGAATCCGGCTAAAATTGTAATTTTGTCATACTTTCAGGTTATTTTGTCAGAAAGCATATGGATATTCAACAGATCAAACAGAGATTTGGGATCATAGGCACCTTCCCCGGTCTTGACCGGGCCATCGATATTGCCAGGCAGGTCGCTCCTACCGACCTGAGTGTGCTGATTACCGGGGAGAGTGGTACAGGCAAAGAGGCCTTCCCACAGATCATCCACAGTCTGGGCATCAGGAAGCATGGGCCTTATATTGCAGTTAATTGCGGTGCCATACCCGACGGCACCATCGATTCTGAGCTGTTTGGACATGAGAAGGGAGCTTTTACAGGAGCAACTGATGCACGAAAGGGATATTTTGAAGTATCAAACGGGGGAACCATATTTCTTGATGAGGTGGCCGAGCTGCCGCTTTCCACTCAGGTCAGGCTTTTAAGGGTGCTGGAAACCGGAGAGTTTATCAGGGTGGGCTCCTCCAAGGTAATAAAAACAGATGTGAGGGTGGTGGCTGCCACCAATCTGGATATAGTTCAGGCTATCAGGAAAGGGAAATTCAGGGAGGATCTCTACTACAGGTTAAACACGGTCCCCATACAGATGCCCTCACTTAAGGAACGCGGAAACGATATTTTGCTATTGTTCAGAAAATTTGCTGCGGATTTTTCGGAGCGCTATCGCATGCCGACCATCCGACTGGAAGAGGAGGCGCGGCAGATTTTAGTGAATTACGAATGGCCAGGCAATGTGAGACAATTGAAGAATGTGACGGAGCAGATCTCCATCATTGAACAGGAGCGGGAAATTTCAGCAGCGGTACTCATGCACTACCTGCCCGATTATCATAAAACCCGTCTGCCTGCCCTGATCAGAAAAGACTCGGTAACTGAGGAGGCCTTTAACTCAGAACGGGAGATTCTCTATAAGGTGCTTTTTGATATGAAAAGCGATATGAATGATCTTAAAAAGCTTGTAGCCCAGATCATGAAGAAGGGTTCTGTAAGCACCGATTTCGAGCAGGAAAACGAAGGGATCATCAAAAAGCTCTATACCACGGATGTTGATCTGCCGACTGATGCTGAAAACCTGATCACCCATCAGATGACGCGCCGGAAGGATCGGGCAGAGGAACATATCCTGGATACGGAGGAAATTGTAGAGGAGTCTCTATCTCTTGAAGACAAAGAAATCGAGATGATTATCAAGGCCCTGGAGAAGCATAACGGCAAAAGAAAGTATGCTGCCCAGGACCTGGGGATCTCAGAGAGAACCCTCTACCGGAAAATCAAAGAATACAATATTGAATAGCAGAATGAAAGCTTTATATCGATATATCAGGATGGGGCTAGTACTGATGGTCCTATCCCAGGCTCTGTCAGGTTGTAAGGTAAGCTACTCCTTTAGCGGTGTCAATATTTCTCCAGAAGTATTGACCTATGAGGTTCAGTATTTTCAGAACCGGGCCCCCATTGTTCAGGCTCAGCTGAGCCAGGTATTTACAGAAGCGCTGCAGGACAAGATTCAGGGCAATACCAGCCTTGACCTCACTACCAACGGCGGAGATGTGCAATTCTCAGGCGAAATCACAGGCTATCAAACCAGGCCCACGGCCATTACCGGGAATGAAACTGCTGCCCGCAACCGGCTTACCATTACTGTAAGGGTGAAGTATACCAACGTGCTGGAACCAGATCTCGATTATGATTCGAGTTTTTCCAGGTACGAAGATTATGATGCTTCCCAAAGCATTACAGATGTGGAGAATGCACTGATCGAACTGATTGTGGAGAACCTGGTAGAAGATATATTTAACAAGGCATTTATTTCGTGGTAATCCAAGCTTCTATGAACGCTTCAGATATAGTACGACTGCTTAATACAAATCATTATGCACCCGCCGACCTGGATGAGGTAAACAACATCTGCAGGAACTTTCCCGAGTTCAGCATCGCACATATGTTGAAAGTACGCATCATGGAGGTATTGGGCTATGAGAAGGATAAGCAATTGAAGGTGGCTGCCGTCTATGCCATGGACCGCAAAATACTGTTCCAGCTGGTCACCGAGGTGAATGTGCCGGCCGTACCGGAACCGAAACCGGAACCCGAACCCTTTCCTGAGCCCACAGGTGCAATTCAGTTCTCTGATGACCCCAATTCTCAGGCCGATGTAATCATAAAGCAGCATGCACCCTATGCAGGCCAGGAGCCGGTTGGCTATTTGCTGGAACTGGATGAGGAGCCTGAAGATGCCTTCGAAGTAGTACTGGATGAAGAGGAGCTTACCTCAGAAACCCTGATTACTGCCCTGGTGAAGGATGAGACGGAAATGGAGGAGCCTGAATACGACAGCGAGGGAATTCCGGTGATGGATGTGGATGAACCAAAGCGGGAGAATAGCAGCAACAACGATCTGATCAGAAGCTTTATCCTGGATGAACCGGGAGTTATCCGTGCTGACAAAATTACCAGCCTGAAAGGGGATGTTTCCCTTTCTTCTATTAAGGAACACGATGGCTTCATTACGGATACCCTGGCGAAGATTTATGTAAAGCAGGGACTCTTTGCCAAGGCCATTTATGCCTACGAGAAGCTAAGTTTGAAATATCCGGAAAAAAGTGCTTACTTTGCAGCTCAAATTGAGAAAATTAGGAATATAAACCATTCATAACGAGGCACTCTTATGTTTATAGTATTTACGGTACTGATTGTTGTAACCTGCATCTTTACCATTCTGATTGTACTTGTGCAGAATTCAAAAGGTGGCGGACTGGCATCAAATTTTTCCTCCTCAAACCAGTATATGGGGGTTCGGAAGACCGCCGATTTTCTTGAAAAAGCTACCTGGACCCTGGGTGCTGCACTGATCTTGTTCAGCCTCTTGGCTGGGATCACAGTTCCCAAAGCCGGGGAGACTGACAATTCCCGTCTTCAGGGTCAGTTTGATGAGACCATGATGGACCAGCCCGCTCAGACTATTGATCTTCCCGAATCTTTCGGGACAGAACCTGCCGAAGGTGGCGAAGAATAAGCCAAAACGATCTTAGAACAGATAGAAAAGTGTCAGTATGTCATATTACTGACACTTTTTTTATGTTCAGGCCATTTGGCACAAAATATGATGATAAGAAAGCGATTTTGATAATGTCGAACTTATAAATACAAAAAACAATGGCAGAACTTAAAGGTAAAATCCTGGCAGGTAAAATTCTCGTGAAGCCCTCAGAGGCCGAGGGAAAAACCGCCAGTGGTATCATCATTCCGGATACAGCACAGGAAAAACCACAGCATGGAAAAGTAGTGATGGTAGGCGCCGACAAAAAGGACGAACCCATGGAGATCAAAGTGGGTGATAAAGTGCTTTATGGCAAATATGGCGGTCAGGAATTAAGCATTGAAGATGAAGATTATCTTCTTATCTCACAGAATGATGTATTATTCATTTCCAAGTAAGTAACCAATAAAAGAAAATAAAATGGCAAAAATGATCAAATTTGACATGGAAGCCCGCGATCGGCTGAAAAGCGGTATCGATCAGCTG
>SPBY01000319.1 GCA_004525825.1 Bacteroidia bacterium | reverse complement strand
ATGCCATATTTATCAATGGCCATGTGTGCAGAACCCGTGAGGGTGGAGAGCTCGATGACCAGTTCTGGATCGTAGAGCTTTGCATAGCTGAGCGCATCGGCAAGTAGCATCCGGCCTTCGGCATCAGTGTTCAGTACCTCCACCGTGGTGCCGTCATGCATAGTGACCACATCACCAGGCACATAGGCATTGCCATCAGGCCTGTTATCGGTGGCCGGAATCAGTCCCACCACCCAGAGGGGAAGTCCGTTTTTCGCCAGGGCATAAAAGGCCCCTGCCACGGCCGCAGCTCCGCCCATATCACATTTCATATAGTCCATGGAGTCGAGTGTGGGTTTCAGGCTCAGTCCACCCGTGTCAAATACCACCCCTTTGCCCACCAGGACAAGGGGACGTTCGTTAACTGCATTGGAAGGTTTCCAGGTGAGGATGGAAAAGGTAGGTGGATCCGTGCTTCCCTTATTGACGGCCAGCAGGCCCCCCATCTTCAAGGATTCGATCTTCTTCTTGTTAAATACTTCCACCGAAAAACCAGCCTCCTGTCCCATCTTTTCAATCTCGGACGAAAGCTTCACGGCTGTGAGGTAGGAGAGGGGTTCATTCACCAGGTCCCTGCTGAGGTATACTGCCCTTACAAGGTTGTCAAGTTTCTCCACGTGGTCGTCCATAAGGCCATCATCTGCCAGGAGAATCTCCATGAGGGCATGCTGTTTGGCTTTCTCCGGACTGAGGTATTTCAGAAACTGGTAGTTTGTCAGGGCCAGTCCTTCGGCAAGTGCCACACTTTCCTCGGGATCCACACCGCCATTCACCACCCATACCGAGGCCACCTCATGGTCGCTGAGCAAGGGATGAACTTCGAATCCCGACTTCCTCGCCACCTCCAGCCTTTGGGTGGAAGCATTCTTCCCATCCAGGCCCACGAAAATCTCCACGTGGTCCAGATGGTTCAGCAGTACCCAGTTTTTATCACCCGACAAGCGCTGCTGTACGTAACTCCTTTGTGCGGGATCACTAATAAATGCATCCAGTTTCTGTTCTTTTCTAATCAGTACGATCCTGCTGCCCTTTGCTTCAATCTTTTTTGACTTTCTAATCCTCATCTCTCTGCTTATTATCCGCTGGAAGTGTAATGGTAAATGTAGAACCCACTTCAGTTTTGCTTTCTATATTCAATGTACCCTTGTTTTTTTCCAGGAGGTCCCTGACCAGTTGCAGGCCCAGCCCGGTACCTATTTCCTGGTCCGTCCCGGCAGTACTGCTCAGGTGTCCCTCTTTTTTAAAGAGTTCCAGGTATTCCGCTTTGATTCCAACCCCTGTATCGGCCACAGAGCATTTTATTTTATCGGCATCCTGCCAGGCCCTTATCACCACCGATCCCTTTGGAGGCGTAAATTTTATAGCATTGGAAACCAGGTTCCTCAAAACAATGTTGAGGAGCACCCTGTCGGCAAAGGTCGCAATTCCCTGGTCCGAGTCACAGGTAAACGTCAGTTCTTTATGAGTGGCCATGTGCTGGTAGAGCGAACTGACTTCCTTCAATAATGGTTCCATTTCTATTCGGGAAGGTGAGATCTGGAGGGCTTCGGCCTGACTTCTGCCCCAGTAAAGAAGATTGTCCAGCAAAGTAACTGCCGCCTGGGAGGATTCACGCAATGAATTGATCACATGGTCCTTGGCAGCCAGTTCAGGTTTGTTGGCCAGCAGTTCGGAGAACTGTGCCACGCTCGCTACAGGATTCTTCAGGTCGTGTGCAATCACGGCGAGTACCCTGTTTTTAAAGCGAAGAGAGGATTCCAGCTGGAGGCGCACATGGTCATTCTTTATCCATTGAAGAATTACCAGAACGGCCATGGCCAGAATGAAAAGCTGGAAAGATAAGGGGGACAGGTAAGAACTGGAGACAGATCCGGCGGAGTTGGCCAGCAAGATATCGTTCACCAGGGCGAAGATAAAAAAGGCCAGCGATACAAAGAAAACCCCATCCAGCACCTTCCCTTTCAGCATACCCAGAAAACTAATTACCAGGTAATGGGCCAGGAAGATAACCAGGAGCGGCTGGAATCCCATCATCTCATAGGTAAAGGTCCTCACCGGCAAAACAAAGAGGCTTAGGGCGGCCACGGAGACCACCAGGGTATTGATCCTGATCACCTTGTTCATGTAGCGAAGAGGGAACAAATGGTGGAGGAACATCATCCCAAAGATAAAAGCCAGGTAAGAACCCAGGTACTCCATCCTGATCTGCCACGACCAGGGGGCATAAATGAATGAGTTGGAGAGATAGAGACCGGTATTCACTGCTCTCATTAAAATTCCAAGGGTGGTCAGCGCAAACAGCAGCTTCAAAATATCTTTTCGTGTAAAGGACCAGAAAATCAGGAAGAAGATCATGAAGAAGAAGAGCACTCCAGCGGTCGAATAGCCGTATATCCTCCCTTGCTCCTTCCTCCCAAGTACTTTGCCGGAACTGCCCATGTATACTGTTTGCCAGAATCCCCCCCTGCGATGGTGGAAATTGGAGACCTGGATCAGGAGCTGAAGTGTATCGCCATCGGGAATATAACAAAAGCTTGAGGGATCGTACCAGGGCTCCTCCTCCTCTCTCGAGGTTCCGACTTTCCCATTGCTGCTCATCAGGCGATTATTGAGGAAAAGCTTATAGGCCACATCAAATACAGGGATATCAAAACAGAGGCTCGACTGATAATCCTTTGGCAATATGATCAGAAGGCTGTAGGTCCCGTAACCCATTCCTGGGAGGGTGAGCCCTTCAAGCTGATAACTGGACCAATAGGACGGGACGGTGACTGCTATTCCTGGGGACTTCCGAAGCTTAAAATTGTCGGGGCTAAGGAATTCCTCCCAGTGAAACAACCATTCTCCGTTGAGATTGATGATGGTCTGGTTATCCAGAACTGTTCCAGTGAGATCCAGAACCCCATTTACAGGTGCCGGAGGAACAGAGTGTCCGAAGGTGGCTGTTACTCCGGTGCTTAGTAAAAATATCCATATGACAATGCTCCTTTTCACCCTTAGCAAATGTAATAATAAATTGACTTTAACAGTGCTTTGTTGTATTTTGCATGTATGGAATGGTATGCTGGAATGCATTCTCAAAACACTAACCAAACTATTTGAGCTATGAGATACACAATTCTATTAATCCTCGTTATGGCTGCTGTGTCATTTACCGGATGCGAACAGCCAATTGATTACGAAAAAGAGAGAACTGCCATTATTGCGGTAATGGAAAAGGAAACACAGACTTATATTGATCGGGATTTTGAAGGGATGTTTTCAACACATGTACAGGTTTCCTTGAATATGAGATTATCTGCAGGCGCCGATAGTTATGTTTTCGCTGAAGGCTGGGAGGAAGTTTCGAAACACATGATGGGAGATGAGACGGAGGACGATCTCGGTCCCGATCTGCACATTACCGTTGAGAGAACGAATTACCGGATGAAGATTTACCCCAGCTCTGCCTTTGTAGTTTGCGATCAGAAATGGACTTCACAGTATGAAGATGACATATTCGAGATCAACAGCATCCAGGTAAGGTTCCTGGAGAAGATTGAGGATGAGTGGAAGATATCATTTGTTTCCTTTATTGGAACATCTGGATACCCCGACGAGGAAACAGAGGTGCTGTTCGATTAAAGTGCTACGCGCGACAGGAGTTGTGGTTCCACCCTAGGCCGGTTTTCCCAGAGTGTACACCCCCCCTTGGCTTCACCCAGGAGGTGATGAGACTCCCTGATAAGGTTCAGGAACCTGGATTGCAGGGCCTCCTTCAGGCTGATGTTCCTGACATTGATATCTGAATAGGGTGCCAAGGGACACGGTTCCAGGCTTCCATCAGCGCTCACATGTATAAATCCCCTGCCTGCAGCCAGACAGCCCCCGTATTGAGATTCATCGCCAGGCAGACTCACAAATAATGCTGGCATCTGCTTCCTGAGCGATTCCAGGGTGGCAGGCAAAAGCTCCTTTTGAGATTCAGTCAGGCACAGATCCATATCAGCCTCTGATTGGGGAACATACTCCACCAGGAAGAAGAGGCTGCTGCCCAGCTTGTGATGTTGCTCGAGCCAGGCGGAGTCGGTGACCTCCTCAAAATTCTCCCTGGTCAGGGTAAGCGACACCCCAAACAAGCGTCGCGATTGCTTAAGCTTTTCCATGGTAGAGATCAATTGGGTGTACACACCCTTTCCTCTGCGGCGATCGGTGAAGTGCCTGTTACCCTCAATGCTAAGAATGGGAACCAGGTTACGGTGGTGCTTGAAATAGGCCAGGCTCCCTTCATTAAGCATCAGGCCATTGGTGAACACCGGGAAGATGATGTTTCGGTGTTCGCTGGCGGCCCACAGAATTTCGGGTCTCATAAGGGGTTCTCCTCCGGCAATCATAATTACCCCCACTCCCAATTCTGAGGCTTCCCCAAATAGCTGGCTAATGCGTTCCACCGTAAGTTCTTCGGTCCCCTGATCCATCCGTTTGGCTGCATAACAGCCCTTGCATTTCAGGTTACATTGCTTGGTAATGCTGAAAATCATCACCGGAGGGATCATCAGCTGGTCAGATTCTGCTTTATTGCGCCTGGCCAGTTGTTTTTTTTGACGGGAGAGGTTCCCCAGCCAGTAGGCCCCTTCCACAGGATGGAACCTGGTATTCTTCCAGGCATTGTAGAAGAGGTGCATATATTTAGCTGCGCTGAGCTCGCAAGCTCGGTTCTGTGCAAACCTGTTGCGGTAAATGCCTTCGTT
>SPBY01000625.1 GCA_004525825.1 Bacteroidia bacterium | reverse complement strand
GACCACCTGACCCAGCCGGGTTTTTCTGACAGGTCGCCATGACTGATCTTCTCTGTAATCTCTTCGGATTGGTCGTAGGAGACCTCCAGCAAAAAGTGACCGTAGGTGCCGGCACAGGCGCATCCCCCCCTGGTCTGCACCCCGAATCGGTCGTTCAGCAACTTTACAAAAAGATTGAAATGGATATCGGGGTGATAAAATGAAATCACCCCCAGGCGATCGTCCACATTGTTGGCCAGGATCTCAATTCCCTTTATGCTTCTGAGTCCGGGCAGAGCAATATCAAGCAGTTCCTTCTCCCGTTTCATGATGTTCTCCACGCCCATTTTTGTTTTCAGTTCCATGGCCAGGGCCGCCTTAATGGATTGCAGAAAACCAGGTGTTCCCCCATCCTCGCGCACCTCGATGTCGTCGACGTACTTATACCTTCCCCAGGGATTGGTCCAGTCCACTGTTCCTCCCCCCGGATTGTCGGGGACCTCCGCGGTATACATGGCCTTGTCGAAAATAAGCACTCCCGAAGCCCCGGGCCCTCCCAGGAACTTATGAGGTGAGAAAAAGATGGCATCCAGTTTCTCCATGGGATCTTCCGGGTGCATGTTAATATCCATGTAGGGTGCATTGGCAGCAAAATCGATGAATACCAATCCTCCGTATTCGTGCATCAATTTGGCCATCTGGTAATAGGGAGTCTTCACACCGGTTACGTTGGAGCATGCAGTAAACGATCCTATCTTATATTTCCGGTCCTTATACTGTTCCAGTTTGGCCTTCAGATCGTTCAGGTCCACCCTCAGTTCTTTATCCGGTTCGATCATTACTACGTCGGCCCTGGTTTCAAACCAGGAGGTATGGTTGGAGTGGTGCTCCATATGAGTAAGAAATACCACAGGACGGTCCACACTTTTCACATGATCAACTTCATTTCTTCCATGCCCTTTCAGGCTCAGAATACGCATTAGCTTGTTGATGACGGCGGTCATTCCGTACCCGGCAGTCAGGATCACATCATTGGGACCTGCATTCACATGCTCTTTGATGAGCCGGTGAGAGCGCTGATAAGCTTTGGTCATCAAAGTCCCTGTCAGCGTGGATTCGGAATGAGTATTGGCCACATAGGGACCAAACTGTGTTTGAAGCTTTTGCTCAATGGGCTCATACAACCTCCCACTGGCTATCCAGTCACCATACAGGATCTTTTTTGTTCCGTAGGGAGATTCAAAAGTGGCATCTTTCCCGATAATATTCTCCCGAAAGGGCTCAAAATATTTCTCCAACTTGCTCATTCAATACACATTACAGACTTTATGACTTAATCTCTGCCCGAGAATCTGGCCAGCAGTCTCAGAAACTCAATGTACAACCAGATCAGGGTAACCATCAGTCCGAAGGCTCCATACCACTCCATGTATTTTGGCGCTCCCAGTTGTGAACCCTTTTCAATGAAATCGAAGTCCATGATCAGGTTCAAAGCAGCTATGACTATAATCACCAGGTTAATCAGGATTCCCAGGGGTCCGGCCGAATGCATGAATCCCATGGGCATCCCCAGCAGGCTCATGATCCAGCTGATCAGGTAGGCGAAGAACACTGCCCCGGTGGCCATCATCACTCCCCTTCGGAACCTGGGAGTGGCCCGGATACGCCCCGACCGGTATAAAAACAGCATGGTAAAAAGTGTTCCTATGGTCAGAAGTACTGCCTGGAAAGCAACACCAGGGTACTTAGCATTGATTATGGCGCTGATGGCACCCAGAAAAAGCCCTTCCAGGATGGCATAGATGGGGGCCGTAATAGCCGAGGATTGAGGCCGGAATACGGTAATCAGGGCCACGATAAATCCTCCCACTGCTCCTACGATGGCCATTGTCCCGGCCCTTCCGGCATCTGCTCCCATAACCATGTTCCAGGTATAGGCTGCCGCACCGATGACCAGCAGCAACATCAGTCCTATCTTATTAATGCTACCATTCACAGTCATCACACTGCTTCCTGCTGAAAGGATACCTGCTTTCTCGTAAATTTTTCCTGTCATCACTGGATTGGATGACCTTATCGCTCTCATTATTCTGAATATTTGGTCAAATATAGATCATTTTTCAAGATTGAAGGGGTCAAAACATATGCCATAGAATAGCCGGCTTGAAAACCTGACAGAATTGCAGTTTAATTTCTATTTTTGAATATGATTCGGGCCCTACGTAAGATCTGGAGGAATGAGTTTTTCAAGAATGTGGCCACACTGATCTCCGGTACTACTTTTGCGCAGGCATTTTCAGTGATTATCTATGTGGTTCTCAGTCGCATATACACCGAGGAGGATTTCGGGGTATTCGGACTCTATATGAACATCCTGAACATTGTAGTGATTTTTTCCACGGCCAGATATGATCAGGCCATCCTGCTTCCCAAAAGCGACAGGGATTCCATGAACCTTCTGGGATTGTCTGGCCTAATAAGTGTCGGAGTGAGCCTGCTGCTGCTGCTG
>SPBY01000366.1 GCA_004525825.1 Bacteroidia bacterium | reverse complement strand
TTTCAACTATTTTTGTCATGCTATGCATCATTAAAGTCCCTGATCATTTCCGATGCAGAGAGGTGGGTTCTTCCTGCTGCTTATTCATAGTCAGACGGAGCAGTAAACCTTTCCTTACAGATCCACTTGCAGTGGGGACAGCGATTTTAAAAATTCCCATATAGAAATGACCATCTAAGGGTCAGATGGTTCAGATAAAAGGCCATTCTTATTCAAAAAGAAACTCCGGATGCTTTTCCAGTTCCCTGCGCAATAACTGAAATACCTCTTTTTCCTGACTTGAGAGTGAATCCTTTTCATATTGTTTGGGTTTTATTCAGGGGCAATGCCCATCTTCACCCGGGCTTTTCGTCTGGAACTTTCAAGAATGCCCCTCATTTCTGTCAGTACATCCTGTTTGTCTGCTTGCTTAGCAAGGTTGATGGTTTCCTCCGGGTCGGTATGATGATCGTATAATTCCTCATTGCCTTCCATAACATCCTCTCCCCACCTTGTATATCTCCAATTGGGAGTCCTCACTGAGGCGCCCTCACCACCATAGCTGATGGTATATGCATACGTGTCCTCATCCAAAGCTTTGTTATCCTTGATATACCCGGCCAGGCTCTTCCCTTGCAAAACGGCAGGTTGCTCTTCCGACAAACCACATAAGGCAGTGAGGGTGGGATAGAGGTCGATCAGCTCTGTGATGGTCTCGCACGTGGTGCCATGCATTCTTTTATTTCCGGGGTAAGAGATAATCAGTGGGACACGGACACTTCCTTCCCACAAACTCACCTTGGACCAGCAGTCGTGCTCCCCCAGGTTATAGCCATGGTCGGAAATAAAAATAACAATGGTTTCTTCTCTTAAGTCCAGACGGTCCAAAGCATCAAGCACCCTTCCCACCTGTTGATCCATAAACCTGACACTGGCCATGTAGGCACTGATGGTCTGCTTCTTCTGAATCTCGCTCATCTTCCAGATCTTCATGTTTTGTCGTCTTAAAGCCTGTTCAGGTACATTGTCTCCAATCTCAACAGGAGGAAGTTGCACCGCATTTTCATGATAGGGCTCATAGCAATTTTCAGGAGCAATAAAAGGAACATGGGGTCTGACCAGTCCAAGTGCCAGGAAAAAGGGAGCCTCAGCTTTCTCCTTGTGCTTGTTGCTTCCCTGGAGAGGTAATTTTCCTGCTCTGTTCTCCAGGATGGCTATGGCCTGGCTGGTGGCCAGATAGTCTGCCTGCGTTAGCTCCAATCCATCCTTCAATATCATCCTGGAGAAATTGGAACCATAATGAAGGTTGCCGGGCGAGAGCAATTCCAGGGTACCCTGACTGTTTGTTTCGGGACCCAGTACATTATATGCGTAGTCCCACGAGTCAGGGTCATCTCCCCCGGGAGCACCCTGTTCTATGCCACCCGGAACACCCATGTGGTAAATCTTGGAAACCCGGGCTGTATAATAGCCCTTCTCCCGAAAAAATCCTGCCAGGGAAGGATGATCGGATAAGGCAGGATTCTCCACCCGGTAGCTGCCCGGACGGTCAATGTTTTCCAGGATACCGTTGGTTTCGGGATGCAGTCCGCTCATCAGGGAGGCCCGTGATGGTCCGCAAAGAGGAAACTGGCAATAGGCCCTGGTGAAACGAATGCCTTCAGCGGCCAGGCGGTCAAGGCTGGGAGTATGCCTGACTATTTCCATGTAGGGCCCGATACGCGTATTCAGGTCATCTGAAATAATCAGTAATATGTTGGGTTTCTGGGCCAGGGTGCCCGACAGAAGGGCAAACAGGGCACATGCGGCAAAGAGGTTTCTCTTCATATGTTTTTCTTTTTCAGCTGCTCTTATTCGGTGATGATGTACTTCTTCAAATCAGAAACAAGGATTCTTGAAAGTTCCTCTTCGTTTCCTGCACTGGTTTCAGCAAACAGGAATCCAAATACGGGATACTCTTTTATATCGAGCTTTCGGATCATTAAGGTATTTTCAAAATCCTCTCCCAAGAGGTAATGATCAAAGCTCTTGATGTGAGCTGCGGGAATGCCTGAATTGTTGTTCAGGACAACGATGCTATAGAGCTTGTCTTCTACGTTCTGAAAGATCTGTTCCCAGTCAGGTTTCCGGCTATTGTAAAAATATTCATACAGATTGTATCCGAATGCAATCCCGGGCAAATCGCATGTGGTACACCATCCTCCGAATCTTAAGGGATTTACCTCAATGGGTATAATTTTACCCATGGCATCCATCCTCAGTTCCACATGGGCCGGAAAATTCCGGATTCCTGCTGCTTTGCCCATGGCATTCAGGAATTCCGCAAAAGCATTTTCGCAAGAAAGAACAATCGCCCTGGATGTACTATAGACCCTGTCGCTGGTGTCGTTCCCCGAGGAAAACCTGTGGTGAAAAATATTCAGAATCACTACTTCCCCTGTATGATTGAAGTAGCAATCCACAGCAAATTCTTCTCCAGGAATATAGTCCTCGATGATGAAGGCAGAAATGTTTAATACAGAAGGTGGAAATAGTCCTTCCAGATTACCAATTCTCAATTCATTTTTCACCCTGTTCCAATCATCCAGATCGCTGACAATATGAACCCCCAGACTGAAAAATCCAACCGAAGGCTTTATGACAAATGGGAAGGCAATCCCATCCAGGCTCAGGTAAGGAATGTCATTCAGCTTCACGGTCCTGTAAATAAAATCCGGATAGAGTGATCTAATAAGCTCCCTGAACCTGGATTTGTCCTTAAATAAGTTAATCTTATCTGTGAGTTCCGAACCCATAGTGTGGCTGGCAATCCAGGTCAATGCATTTTCAGAATTGGTATATAGAGGTCCGTGGGGATCCTTCTGGATAATGGCTGCAGCATTCTCTTCAGAAATCCAGTTCAGGTAATCATCTTTCATCATCTCCCTTGACTCTGCAGTTGACACCACAGGATAAGCATTCTTCCTGAGGGTTTTTATCAGAAAATCTGACACATAGGGTTTATCAATCAGGAACAACATCTATTATGCTTTTTCAGAGTCATTCAGTGTAAGGAATGGGCGGGGGCGTTTGCACTTGAATTTCTTCAGAGAATTTCGCCCATTCTTTCAGCATCTCCTCATACTTGCCAGGTTCTGCTTCCCTGAGATCGGTCTGTTCCCCAATGTCTTTGGAGAGATCATAAAGTCCGAAATTCTCAATGTCAAATGGTTTTATGAAATTTGTAACCTTCCACTGTCCCTTTCTGAGCATGGCATTCCCATGGTGTTCCAGGGCAAAAACAAACTCGTCGTTATGAATCTCGCTGGATTTCCTCAATAGGAAGGGGAGGAGCGAGTTTCCTCTTAGGGGGTAAACTTCCTGCTCTTTAAATATTTCCGGGTAGGCAATTCCGGCCACCTCGTAAAATGTAGGAGCCAGATCCTGTACGGAAGTAAAACCATGATGGATTTCATCTCTTATATGTACATGGGGTCCACAAATGAACATGGGAGCATTGATGCCCCCCTGGGTGGCATAATCCTTAAAATACCTGAAGGGAGAAGTGCCTGCTTCTGCCCACTGTGGACCATAGGAGATATAGGAATCAGCCCTGCCCATGTTCTCATAGTCATCGTTATAATATTCCCTTAATGCCGCACGGCTATCCGAATTAATAAAGTCCCTGTACGCTGCTCCATTGTCAGACATGAAAACAATCAGGGTATTTTCATATTCCCCTATTTCCTTCAGGTAGGCAATCAATCTGCCTATGTTGTGGTCCAGATTATCGACCATTCCGGCATAGAGCTCCATTTTCCTGGCCTCCTTCATCTTCTGATTGTCCGACAGGGAATCCCAGGGTATGACACTTTCGTGAATGGGAGGAAGCACGGCATCCTGGGCAATCATTCCAATCTTCTTCAAACTCTCCAGTCTTCGCACTCTGAGTATTTCATATCCCTCATCGTAGCGTCCTTTGTACTTTCCCCAGTGTTTTTTATCCACCTGCAGGGGCCAGTGCGGAGAGGTATAGGCGGCAAAGGCAAAAAATGGCTGCCTGTTTTCCCTGTTTTTGTCGATGTAAGCGATGATTTTATCGGTGTAAAAATCGGTAGAGTAGTTGCCCTCTGTCCAGGAGACAGGAACTCCGTCTTCGGTGTAACTTGAATTTCCTGTTCTCAGCACGCTCCGATTGTTGTAGTGGTTGCCTGCTCCTTCCAGTAATGCATAAGAATGGTCGAATCCCTTCTCATGTGGATTTGAAAGAGAATCCAGGCCCAGATGCCATTTCCCGGCCATACAGGTATAATACCCGGCTTCTCTGAGCAA
>SPBY01000587.1 GCA_004525825.1 Bacteroidia bacterium | reverse complement strand
GCAGATGCGCACCATTCCGGTCAACATTAGCATGGATCCGGAATTTCCGGTCGGCACCTATGATAAAGCCCGGGATATCATTGATCAGTCTCCCGGACCTTATGCCGTGATGAATTGCGTGTGTCGCCAGGCCAGGCAAAAGATGGGTGGGAATTGCAAACAGACCGATATCATGGAAACCTGTTTTACACTGGGTGACTCAGCCAGGTTTATGATGGCCAAGGGGGTGGCCAGGGAGTTAGACAAAGAGGAGATGATCCGCCTGGTTGACCGGGCCGAAAAGGAAGGCATGGTACTGCAGCCGGCCAATACCCAATCGCCCGAGTTTATGTGCTGTTGTTGTGGTTGTTGCTGTGGGGTACTCACCGCAGCTAAGAAGTTCCCCAATCCTGCTGAATTCCTGCAGACCAATTTCCATGCAAGCATTGATGCTGATAAATGTACTGCATGCGAGGAGTGCATGGAAGTGTGCCAGATGGATGCCCTGGTATTGGTGAACAGTCATACCGAAGTTCTGCGAAGTCACTGCATAGGGTGCGGGGTTTGTCTGAACGTATGTGCCTTTGATGCCATCTCTTTGTTGAAAACCGGGAAAGAAGTTGTTCCTCCTCTTACCAGCAAGGAGATGTATAAGAAAATGATGATGGAGCGCTATGGGGTACTTGGTTCCCTGAAAATCATGGGAAAAGCGGCACTGGGCAAGAAGATCTGATAGGCCTCTGGAGGATTAGTATTGAGTCATATTTTCACTGGTAATTTTCCTCATTTCATCCAGGGATATGGCATCTCCATACTGCTCCTGCAACTGACCCAGTTTAGTTTTAAGGTTCTCAATCAAGGCTTCATTGTCCGGAAGATCATAGAGGTTAGTCATTTCGTTGGGATCTTCTTTTAAATCGTATAATTCCCAAACATCCACATCAAAATAGAAGTGGATCAATTTGTAGCGATCGGTTCGGATTCCGTAATGGGGTTGTACCTGATGCCATTTGGGATATTCGTAATAGTGATAATAGACCGCATCGCGCCACTCCCCCTGATCTTCTTCCTGGAGCAGGGGTGCAAAACTTTCACCCTGCATTTCATCAGGAATCTTCACACCGGCCATATCCAGCAGGGTGGGACCAAAATCTATGTTGAGTGTCAGTTGTTGAATCTTTTGTCCGGCATCAATGTTTCCGGGATACCTGATCAGAAACGGCATGCGCAAGGATTCCTCGTACATAAAGCGTTTATCGTACCAGCCATGATCGCCCAGGTAGAATCCCTGGTCGGCTGTATAGATCACTATGGTATTCTCAGCCAGGCCCGATTCATCCAGGTAGGCCAGCAGGCGGCCCACATTGTCATCCACCGAGCGCACACAGGCCAGGTAGTCTTTGATGTATTTCTGATATTTCCATTTTTTTAAGTCCAGGCCCATTAGCGTGTCGGAAGGAGAAAAAGGTTCTCCCTTGTCACCTGTTCGTTCCCATTGGAAGAGTTCACTACCTGAAAGGCCCGGGGGTGGAGTCATCTTCAGGTCTTTGCGGGTCAGGTGGTTCTCAATGGTCATCATGGTATTACCTGCTGTCAGTTCCCTGCCCGAGTAATCGTCATTGAAGGTAGCAGGGTAGGGCATCTCAATGCCTTCAAAGAGGTCCATATAGATACTATCGGGTTCCCAGGGGCGATGAGGTGCCTTAAACTGGTACAAGAGGCAAAATGGTTTGGATTTGTCACGTTTATTTTCCAGCCAGTCAATGGCAAAATCTCCTGCAAAATTGGTGGCATAGCCGGTTTCCGGTACCTCTGTGCCATTCTCGTTGTATTTTGGATTCCAGTATGTTCCCTGTCCACCGCTTAGAATATGATATTTGTAGTAATCAAAACCTGTAGGTTCGCTTCCCAGGTGCCATTTTCCCACCATGGCGGTGGTATAGCCTGCTTCTTTCAGAACTTTGGGAAAGGTAAGCTGGCTTCCGTCGAACTGAACGCCGCCTTCATTTTTATAGAAACCGTTTTGGTGACTGTACTTGCCGGTCAGGATGCTGGCTCGGCTGGGACCACAAATGCTGTTAGTACAAAAGGTATTGGTAAAAAGAGCTCCTTCGGCTGCCAGCCTGTCGATATTGGGTGTAGGTGCCACATCCTTGTAAATCCCTTCATAGGCACTGATCGCATGCGCTGCATGGTCGTCCGACATGATGTAGATGATGTTGGGTCTTATGCTCTCGGCGTCTTGCTGACAGGAGAAAGCGGTAAATGCCAGCATCAGGGCAAGCATGGGGATGATAAATGATTTTCTGTGCATTTTCCGGTCTTATCTAAAGTAGTTACGAAGATAGCGAATAAAATTCCCGTGCAGGATATTGAGCACATCCTCCTCCTGGTAACCTCTGTCCTTCAGGAGTCCGGGAAGTTTCTGAAGGTCAGCTATGGTATCCAGGTCATGGGGACATTGCTCTGTGCCATAACCGCCGTCCAGGTCGCTCCCGATCCCCACATGCTGGGAATCTCCTGCCAGCTGACACACATGATCGATGTTATCCACCATGATGTTGAGGGTGATGTTCCTGGCCACCGGATCTGATTTCCCCCTGATCCAGTCAGGGACCATCATCCAGGCATCCAGGGCTATGCCAATGACTGCTTTTCGCTGAATCAGTTCCAGGATCATTTCATCGCTAAACTGCCGGTTATGATCCACAAATTTCCGGCAGTT
>SPBY01000636.1 GCA_004525825.1 Bacteroidia bacterium | reverse complement strand
CTTTATGACCGCCACCTGTGAATTCAGCAGATTTGATGAATACAACCGGTCCGAAGATCTGGAGGTGACTTCTGCCGGAGAGGAGGTCCTTTTAAGCAGTGCCGGTGGAGGTATCGGGCTGTTCACCACCACCCGTCTGGTTTATTCCGGACCCAACCATGCGCTGAACGAGAGGTTTTACCAAGTGGTATTTGGGAAGGATGCCCAGCAACAAAACTACAGATTGGGCGACATCATATTATATAGCAAGAACAATACAGGAGCAGGGATCAACAAGCGCAATTTTACTCTTCTGGGCGATCCCTCGCTGAAACTTTCCTATCCCCAAATGCAGGTGGTCACAGACTCCATCAACGGATTAGCTGCTACGGGGGAGGTCGACTCCCTTTCCGCCTTCCAGTGGGTCGAGGTATCCGGACACATTGAAAGTGAAGACGGATTACTAGTGGATGATTTTTCGGGAATGGTCAATCCCAAGGTCTTCGACAAGGAAAAAAAGGTGGAGACCCTCTCCAACGATGGCTATCCGGTTTTCAACTACAATGCCAGGAACAACATCCTGTACAGCGGAGAAGCCACGGTAGACAAGGGGAGGTTCACTTTTGGGTTTTTTGTTCCCAAAGACATCAATTACGCCTATGGACCGGGAAAAATAAGTTACTATGGTAGCAACGCAGTAAGCGATGCCCATGGCTACTATGAAGATTTTCTGGTAGGTGGGATCGGGACAGAAAATGTAAGCGATAATGAACTCCCGAAAGTGGATCTGTTTATGAATGATTCCTTTTTCGTATCGGGGGGAATCACCGACGCGAGCCCCTTACTCCTGGCTTATGTTTGGGACAACTTCGGGATCAACACCACCGGGAACGGGATCGGACATGACCTCACCGCCGTGTTGGATGATGAGAGGGTCAACGCCATCATTCTGAACGAATTTTACCAGGCCAATACCAACAGCTACAATTCCGGGGTGATCCGCTACCCCTTTAACCAGCTGGCGCCTGGCCCCCACCAGTTAAGTCTAAAAATCTGGGACATTCACAACAATTCCACAGAAGCCATGCTCGATTTCGTGGTCATGGACTCGGAGGAGATGTTGATGGATCAGATTAGCAACTATCCCAATCCTTTCTTCGACCGCACCTGGTTCAGCATTTCGCACAACCGGCCCGATCAGGAATTGAGACTGGTACTGAGCATCCACGAGCTTTCTGGCGCTTTGGTCAGGATCATCGACACCAGGATCTATTCGCCCGGTTACAGGCTGGAGCCTCTGGAATGGGACGGAACTTCTTCTGGGGGATCAAAAATGGGAGGAGGAGTCTACGTTTACAGAGCCACGCTGAGTACCGACGAAGGAGAGGTGGCATCCTCTTCAGGCAAACTGATCATCTCACGCTAAAAACATGAAAAAAGGGCCATACTGTATACTAAAGTGGATCGCTTCACGTACTAGTAAGGTGACGGTTAGGCCCGGCATAAGTGATATTATTACATTATATTTGCAGACCAAAATTATAAAGATGTTTACAGGAGTAAGAGCAGGATTGATTGCATTGTTGACCGGAGTGTTCATGCTGGTTTCCACGGGTGTGAAGGGACAGATTTCAACGGGTCAACTTGGGGGGGCCGAGGACGAACCAGAACTGAATGCCATTCAGACGGCCGTACCCTTTCTGTCCATTGCTCCCGATTCAAGGGCTGGTGGCATGGGCGATGCTGGAGTAGCCTCTACCCCCGATGTGAACTCCCAGCACTGGAACATAGGTAAATATGCTTTCCTGGACAGCAAAGGCGGATTTGCCATTTCCTATACCCCCTGGCTGAGGAACCTGATTCCCGATATTAACCTGGCATACCTCACCGGATTTTTCAGGATCGATGAGCAGCAGGTGATCTCCACCTCACTTCGCTATTTCTCCCTGGGGAATATCACCTTCACAAACATTGACGGCAGCTTTGCCGGACAATATAATCCCAACGAATTTGCAGTGGATGCAGGATATTCCAGGCTTTTTACAGATAACTTTTCCGGAGGGATCGCTTTTCGCTTCATCCGCTCTGACCTGACCAGCGGCCAGGCCACTTCCGACGGACAGGATACCCGGGCCGGAATCTCCTTTGCCGCGGACCTGGGCTTCTATTATCAGAACGAAGTGAATGTGGGTTCCAGCGACGGGGAATGGGCCGCGGGGATCAGCCTGACCAACATGGGTACGCCCATCTCTTACACGGTGGATGCCGATAAAACTCCCATCCCCACTAACCTGAGGATAGGTGGCCGCTTTCTCTACAACATTGATGAGTATAACTCTGTTGCCTTCCATGCAGACCTGAACAAACTGCTGGTGCCCACTCCGCCGGTGAAAGACTTTAATGCTGACTCCAGCGACCTGGTGGTGGTCCGAGGGAAAGAGCCTCCGGGCTCCACAGTCCTGGGCATGTT
>SPBY01000702.1 GCA_004525825.1 Bacteroidia bacterium | reverse complement strand
CACATGTCCCCTGAGGAAGGTCCTGTCAATGCTTTGGTTGATGGGAGCGGGTCTGACCTGATTCTTCCTGAAGAGTACTATGTTCCGGTCGATGACCCTGAAGTCTATACGGGCATCAGAAAGCAGGGAATCCAGGGATTCTTTCAATGTCAGATCACTCACCCGGAAGCTGATCTTCTGATTGCCTTCAAGGATGGTAGCATCATAGGTGAAATGGTAGCCGGTTTGCAGGGTAATCTCTTCCAGAATCTGGTTTATGGTAAGGTTCTTAGAGTTGACAGATACCCTAACTTCGGGGAGGCTTTCCTGTCCCTGGACCAGAACTGAAGAAAGCAGGAGAATAGACAAAAGGAGAACCATCGGACGGCTTGGGCCTGATACATTCCCTCTTGTCAAGTATCCCATGTGAGCTTTATTTTGTCAAAATATAGCCATCTTTTTCGTGACTGACAGTCATGCTAAAAGCTGTAGCAATGGTTTCTAGTATGGCATCAATGGATTGTCCGCTGTAAGAAGTGGTAATTCTCATATGGGAGAGATCAATTTCACCCGATTGAATTTCCACATGGTAGGATTCTTCAAGCTTCTGTAGAACATCCATCAGTTTTGTATCCACAAATTTAAATTCTTTTGTTTTCCAGGAAATATAGTTAGGGGTTTCAAGCACCTTACTGGAGAGATTGTTATGCTCCGCCATCCCATACTCTTCTGGTTCAAGCGTAACAGTCTGGTCCGATTTTTCCAGCGACATAAGCACCTTTCCGGTTTTAACATATACCTCTACCTGGGGTGTATTCTTCACTTGTTTTACATTGAATGAGGTGCCCAATACCGATACCACAACACCGCCCGAATGCACCGTAAAGGGATTCGCAGGATCCGACATTACTTCGAAGAAGGCCTCACCGCTAAGCTCTAAAGCTCTGTCCTGGTTAAATGCTTTCTGATAGCTGATTTCAGAACCCTTGTTCAGGTACACCCTGCTGCCATCCGGCAGGTTTACGATGCTTACACCTTCATTAGCCTGGTGGCTCAGTCGGATGCTGCTGCCATCACGGATCACTCCAAAATAGAGCGAGGGGATTCCAACAGCCAGTACCAGGAGAACCGTAGCAGCAATCCTGAGAAGGACCATCCTTCTTCCGAGAACCGGCTCCTCGATCCGCTCCTCCAGGAGACCTTCCGACTCCAGCCTTCGATGCAGCTGCTTCCATGCCGTGCCTGTATTCCAGCTTTTGGCAGATGGATTTTGATCAAAATATTTCCAGTGCTTCTCCATGTTTCTTAATTCAGAATGTTGTTTGACGCTGCTTCCCGATTTGTCCAGGAAAGCAATCTCCTCATTCATGCTCATCTCACCGGCCAGATACCTGGCCATCTCTATGTCTTTAATCCTGCTCATACTTTTCCATGCTATTACGCAATGCTTTCAATGCTTTGCCCATATTTGCTTCCACGGTTTTCTCAGAAATGGAAAGCTTCTCCGCAATTTCCCTGTACTTCAAACCTTCGTGGCGATTCATCCTGAATATCTCCCTGGTCCTTTCGGGCAGGTAAGCCAGGGTTTGGGATATTAGCTCTGAAACTTCATCCAGCTGAATGAGCTGGGAAGGATCGGGAGCATCCAGTTCGGGTTCCAGGATTGACACATCTTCCATGAAATGCTCCCGGCGCATTTTCCGCAGGTGCATCATCGAATGGTTGTAGGCCGACCGGTAAAGGTAGCTCTGTACACTGTACCTGATCCGAATTGTTTCCCTGTTTTTCCAAATATTGTAGAACACATCCTGTACCACCTCTTCGGCAATCTCCTTCATGCCCAACAGGTTTTTGGCATAAGAGCACAGGCCCGGATAAAACCTGTTAAAAAGCGCCTCGAAAGAAGCAATGTCCCCTTTCTGGATTCTCTTGAGTTGCTGCTGTTCTTTCAGGATCATTTTTTCATCTAAAAAGCACTGTCTGCTAGTGTTCTGTACTGGGATGGTAAAGTTACACAATTCTTACAGACAGCGCTTTGAGTTATATAGATAGATGCTGAACAGCTTTAACCGTTCCTTCTCAGGTATTTCTTGTTCAGTCT
>SPBY01000529.1 GCA_004525825.1 Bacteroidia bacterium | reverse complement strand
TTTTTGAGGGGGGGAATTCAAAGTAATCGCACGACGAAGACACTCAATATCTGCGGATCATCCTGATCATTCTTCCTTCCAGGAAGTGGTGTGCAGTAAAAATAGCAAAGGCAAGCCCACTGTTAAAAATGACTTTAATAAGCACTTCTCCCTGGCTCCATTGGTCAATCAATGGGTCGAACGCCACCAGTGATGCTTCAAATATGATCACGAAGAAAATGAAAATCAGGAGATTCAGCATCTTATCGTTCAACTTGAGTTTCCGATTCATCAGAATGATCAGGAAAATAATCAAAACAAAAAAGGCTATACCGCTAAATTCCAAAGCATTTCTCCGGCTTGCCAGGTATATGGCCTCTTTCTCCCCTTCCAATCTGAGCATCTGGGCCTGCACCTGTTCCAAAGAGTCCAGGCGGGCCTGCTTGTCTACCTGGTAGGTGAACTCAATGTTGGCTATTTCATTTATCTTCTCCACATTGAACAGGGAGTCATTTAATTCAATATAGCGCAGATAATAGCTATACGCTTTATCATTGTCACCCAAATTATGGCTAACCTCTGCAAGCTCACGATAAAGTTCTATTTCGTTATCGAAGAGCCCGGTTTCCTCCGCTAAGTCCAGGGCATTTAAAAAGGCCTTCCTGGCAAGCTCAAATTGTCCTTCCTTTTTAAAAATGGCACCCTCCAGCGATACAGCTTCCAACTTTCCATAGAAATCATTGGTCCGTTCAGAGATCTCTTTGCACAGATTCAAATAATGACGGGCAGAGTCCAGGTTTTCCAAATGGAGATAGGTGTAGGCCAATCCATTTGTAACCAGCGATTTGTCCATGCTTTTTGGAAATTGGGTCTCAAAAATGTGCATGGCCTTATGATAGTAGTATAGAGCCGAATCGAATCGTTCTGTAATCACAAAGGCTCGTCCCAGGTTTAAATAATTCGAACTGACGGGCCGGTAATTCTCTCTCGTCAGGTTCACTTTCAGGGCTTTCTTATAGTATTCAATGGCCCTTTCTTCCTGGTTAAGGTGACTGAGTCTAAGGCCGATGTTGTTGTAGTTGACCGATATTTTTGAAGAATCTTGCAAGCTCTCAGCCAATTCCAATGATTTGAAATGGTAGTCAAGTGAGGTCTCGATTGCACCCAGATAGGAATAAACAATCCCCAGATTGTTGTACACAGTGCTTAAGGTATGAAGCAGGTTGTGCGCCATGGAAAGTTTCGCGGCCTGGAGATAAATCTCAATGGCCTTGCGCATATCTCCGGACAGTTCATAACAAACTCCCTGCAGATTAAGCGCCATGGCTGAACCATGAGGATACCCGACTACAACAGAGAGGCTATCCTGTTTTTTCGCATAGTATAAAGCAGTTTCAGGATCGCTATAAGTAAGATTGTCAATGCTACTGTTCAGAGAATAGATCAGGTTCGTATCTCCGGGTGTGATCAGTAAAAGCCTGTAAATACTATCTGCCTCTGCCGGATCCTGGGCATGGGATACGGTAGGCAGAAAAAACAGTACCAGTGTGAAAAGTATGATCGGGTTCCTCATCAACAAAATCTCAGATTAGGAAATATATAGGAAGTAAAGCGCGGGACATTGCATGAAGAAACAATGCAAGCATTGAATTTGTTCACCCAATTGGAAGCACTTTTCAACAACCCAAAAGCCCGGGATATAAATCCCGGGTTTTGATGTTTATCGAGCCTGTTTCATCTCGAGGGCCTTGTTCAGAAGAGCGTGGATTACTTGATGGCAACTATCGCACTTGTGGGCCCGGTTAATCTCATCACATAGGTCTCAATGAATCCTGCCTTTCTGGACCATCCTTTAAAATCGGCAACAGTAAAGTTATAACCTTCAGTGGTTTCGATCAACATATTTAGCGACATCATTAATCCAAAGGCGTTTTCACGTCTCTCATCGTCAATGATATTTTCGATAACGACCAGTGCTCCTCCTTTTGGTAAAGCATCGTATGCTTTTCTGATGAGCATAAACTTATTGCCTGTCCCTATGCCATGTAAAACATTCCCCATGGTTATTACATCTGCTTTGGGTAATGAGTCTGAGAAGAAATCTCCAGATTGAATTTTTACCCTGTTGGCTACACCCATGAGACTTATATTTTCCATGGCAATTGGACTTACCGGAAGAAGATCAAATGAGATGCAATTCATATGTGGATTGTGGATAGCCACATGCGCAGATAATTGAGCCCCGGCTCCACCTATATCGCAGAGTGTGTTGTACCCGGAGAAGTCAAATTGTGTGGCAAATGTGATGAAATTTTCTGCCTGCACGCCACTCATGGCATTTACAAATTCTCGGGTTTTATCGATATCTGAATAGATCTCGTCAAAAAGGGATTTTTCACCTGTTCTTATTTCATTTTGGGGCGTTCCCCTTTTCAAACCTTCCTCAAGGAAATTCCAGAACGGATACAATCTATTATTGGCCATCTCCAGTATTCCTCCCATGTAGCTAAGTTTGCTTTTGTCGAGGAAGAGATCGGAATCGGGAGAATTGGAATATACTGCAGTCTCCTTATTTCCTCTTTTCTGTAAAAATCCTAAGGCAACCAGGGTATCCAGGAAGTCATACATGCCTCTACCGTTCAGGCATAATTCATGTTTGATTTCCGCACCTGTTAAGGGTTTGGTGGCCAAATGTGAGAAAAGCTCCAGCTTTACAGCGGTAAGAAGTGTTTTTGAAGCCCAGAATCCCATGCCTACCTGCATGATGTTTGAAGGATCAACCTTGATACCTTCTTTTACTTTTGCATCTGTCAAATTACCCATGATCCTATGATTTTAGCTTAATGAGATTTAGGACAAAAGGTACAATATTTATATGGAATGATTCTTAATAAGGAAATATTTAACACGTATTTAACTAATTATAAAGATTTTACACCACGACGAGAGATTCCTTCGAAGCAAGAGCAAATTGGCCGTGAGTTTACTGAGGCGCGATTTATTGAATGATCACTTTTCGTTGTTGAAGACTACCATCCTCCAGGTACAGGCTTATTATGTAGGTC
>SPBY01000063.1 GCA_004525825.1 Bacteroidia bacterium | reverse complement strand
TATCACCTCAGTGGTGGCTCCGATCTATATCTCTGAACTGACATTGCCGGAGAGCAGAGGCAAGATTGTTTCCATCTATCAGCTTTCCATTACCCTGGGCATCCTTCTGGCCTTTCTTATCGACTGGATTGTTCTGCATGGAGCCGGGGATGCTGCGGGTGTCATCATGCAAAACGGATCCCCGCGTATCTTTGAATGGCTGTTTGTGGAGGAGATCTGGAGAGGCATGTTCGGCACTGAGGTCCCTGTGGCATTACTCTTTTTCATATTGCTTCTCTTTACTCCTGAAAGTCCCCGGTGGCTAGTGGCCCATAAAAGGGAGGATGAGGCCATGCTTACCATGGTCAAAATAGGAGGAGAAGAACAGGCTAAAGTGCAAATGAAAGAGATCAGGGAAATGATAAAAGAAGAAAGAGGTGGATTCAGAGAGCTTTTCTCACCTTTTCTGAGACGCCCCTTTTTAATAGGGATCCTGTTACCCATGTTTTCTCATCTCAGCGGCATTGCAGCAATTATGTATTTTGCCCCCAATATCATCAATGAGGCCATTGCCAGCGTGGAGAGCTCATTTCTGGGGGCCGTGCTCGTGGGGCTAGTGAATTCGGTCTTCACCTTTGTGGCCATTCAATACATTGAAAAAACGGGAAGGCGTAAGCTCTTGCTGATCGGCGTAGTGGGTGCATTTATCTCCTTAGCCGGGGTAGGGATCCTGTTTGCATTGGAATCCACCCTGATCATTATTCCCTTGCTCTGCTATGTGGCCAGTTTTGCCTTTTCATACGGACCCATAGTCTGGGTCATCATCAGCGAGATCTTCCCTACCCGCATCAGGGGTTTGGCGGTTTCCATTGGCAGCTTTTCGCTGATGGTAACCGGCTTTGTCATTACCCTGACCAACCCATTGTTGATAGAATCGATAATGCCTTCCGGCACTTTCTTTTTATATGCCGGATTAACCCTGCCGGCCATCTGGTTCATTTGGAGATTTGTCCCGGAAACCAAAGGAAAAACACTGGAGGAAATTGAAAAATACTGGAAAAGTCTTAAGAAAAAATGAAACCCAATGAACGTTTTCTAACTGCATTGAATTGTAGGATCCCTGACATGGTTCCCTTGTTCGATCATCTATTTAGCCCCAGGCTTCAAAAAGAGGTACTGGGGCATACTTCTGATCTCTACGATGGGGCATCCATAGTAAGACTTGCTGATAAGATTGGCGTTGATTCTTCCTGGATCCCGGTGAGTGGATTCTGTGGTACGGAAGAAGAGGTGCATGCTGAAGGAACAGCATACACCGATGAATGGGGAGTTTCATATATTAAGAACGGCTGGCCCATCATGGCCCAGCGAGATACCCCCATCAAAGACCGGAACGACTGGGCCAACTACCGGCTGCCTGATGCAAAAGCATCCTTCCGCCTGGAAAGAATCTCTGAGGCCATAAAAGCCAATGAAGGAGAGACTGCTATTTTGTGTGGAATGCTTGGCCCCTTTACTATGATGAGCTGGTATTTTATGGACCTTCCCAATTTCAGTGTGGCCATGTTCACTGATCCCCAATTAGTCCACGAGATCAACAAGGCATACATTGACTGGGCTCTGGTTGTAGGTAAGAGGGCAGCTATGTTGGAAGGCATTGATGCCTTTTTTATATCAGATGACTGGGGTTCCACCTCAGGACCGCTGATTGCACCCGACCAGTTTGATGAATTCTTCATTCCCCCTTTCAGGAGAATGGTACAGGGATTGAAGTCTCTTGGGTTCCCTGTCATCATGCACAACGATGGAAATATCTGGGATATGCTTGACGGACTGGTGGAGACCGGGATTTCCGGATATAATCCGGTGGAGAGGGCTGCAGGAATGGACTTGAAGAAAGTTAAGGAACGCTACCCAGGGAAACTCTGTTGCATTGGCAATGTGGATAATAAAACTACCCTGGTAAACGGAACTGTGGAGGAGGTAATAGCCGAAACCAAAGAGTGCCTGAAGGTAGGTATGCCAGGAGGTGGATATATTCTTTCATCTGACCACAGTTTCCATGACGATATACCCCTGGAAAATATTTTCGCTATGATCGAAACTGTAAAGAAATACGGTAAATATTAAAAGACACTTGTCGGAAGCACAGCAATCCCTTAAGTCAGTAATCAAAGTCTAACTAGAAATCATCTGCTGCGTTCCCCAGAATCTTGAAATTGTAGGTGAGGGTGAAGATGGGTTGTCCAAAGATCGACATTTTGTAGCCGTTCACCACCCCCTCATCCAGCCTGAAGAAAATGGAATAGGGATTTCGCCTGCCCAGCACATTATATATGGCAAAGGTAAGTGATGAATGATTCAATTTCCTTGCCAAAAGATTTCCGTTGTAGGTGGCAGCCAGGTCGAGCCTGATATAGTCCGGCACCCTGAATTCGTTCCGGTCGGAGAAAAAGAACCTGGTCACTCCTCCATATTGAAAATATCCAACCGGGTAGGTGATGGGCCGACCTGTATTGTAGACGAAATTAGTTGTCAGATTAAACCGCCTTGACAATTTTGCATTGACCACCAGCTTCAGGTCGTGTGGTTTGTCGTATTGTGCAGGAAAATAGTTGCCATCATTGATGATTTCCTCGTCATATTCACCAGTCACTTTGTGAAGGATGCGTGCGTACGTATAACCGAGCCATCCTGTAACACTGCCACTGTTTTTCTTCACCATAAACTCAATCCCGTAGGCTTTGCCTTTCCCGTTCAACAGGACAGTCTCAATTTGCTCGTTCATGAGCAGGCTTGCCCCACTTTTGTAATCGATGATGTTATCCAGATCTTTGTAGTATCCTTCAATGGATGCCTCTACGGTGTTCCTTCTGAAATTCCTGTAAATACCCATTGAATACTGGTCGCCGCGCTGGGGTTTGATATAGTTATCGCACAGTTTCCAGATATCAGTGGGGGAAATGGCAGCGGTATTGGACAACATATAGATGTACTGGAACATTCTCTGAAAGCCCACTTTGAGAGAAAACCCGGATCCCAGTAAAATACGGGAAGAGATCCTGAATTCAAGATCTGGATAAAGGCTTTTTACCTCCCCGCCAGTAAAACGTACAGTATCCTGCAGGCTCTCAAGGGAAAGCGGGGCATCCCCGGCATACCTGTATTCACTGCCCGGACCGAAGGATGCATATACATTAAACCTCAAGCCGCCTGAAAGCGTAAGAGACGGTGAAACGGCAAACACATCACTGATGTAAACAGAGCTCTCCAGCGCCCGCTCTTCTTCCAGCTTTTGATATAATACATTTGACGAATCATTCAAGGGGAATTGTTCACCTGCAGCAAGCTCATAAAATGTGGAATTGAGGCCAAAGTTGATTTTATGCTTTTCCGAGGGGAAATAGGTGAAACTTGCTTTTGCCAGGCGCTGATCCAGGCTATAGCGCATCCCCTTCATGGCAAGCGGGTTCTCCACACTATTGATCTGGTAACTGTAATCACTCATGATGGCTGAAAAATCAGCAAACAGGTTTGGCATGAAATCATGATGCCACTGCAGCGTTGCGGCCCCGTTGACATAAGAGAAAGCACTTACCTGGTAAAAGTCAAATTTGTCCTTGCTGTAATATCCCGATAAGGAGATCCTGTTATTCTGGTTGATCTCGATATTGGTCATTCCCTGGATATCATAAAATCCGGCCTTGCTATTCTGAAGACGCTTGTCGGCCAGCTGTTTCAGTATCCAGTTCGAATAGGTGCTCCTTGCGCTTATGATGTAAGTTGCCCTCTTCTTCACCGGGCCCTCGATCATGACCTTCCCTGTGACGGGGCTTATGCCTCCGCTGACTTTAAATCCCTCCTTGTCGCCTTCCTTAAGCCTGACATCCATCACCGACGAGATCCTCCCGCCGTATGCTGCCGGAATTCCGCTCTTATAAAGTGTGACATCTCCAATCACATCTGAGTTGAAGGTGGAAAAAAAACCGAAAAAATGGGATGGATTCAGGATGGGGGCATCATTCAGCAACATCAGGTTCTGATCTGTACTGCCACCCCGAACGTTGTACCCGGCGGCCGCCTCCCCGACTGACTGCACTCCCGGAAGCAATAGGGAGCTCTTGATCACATCAACTTCTCCCAGACCCATTGGGATTTGCTTCAGCATCTTAATGTTGATCTTTTCCGTTCCCATCCTCATGTTGAGTACCTGGTTCTCCTGCTCGGCTGAAACGGTGACCTCTTCCAACTGGTTGATTTTCTCCTCCATCTCCAAATTATATGTTCCCCCCGAATAAACAATCAGGTTCCTGATAGTGGATTTCATGCCCACTCTTCTGAATTCGACCGTATGCTGTCCCCTGGGCAGAAGCAGCGTATAGTTCCCTTTTGCATCCGTTGAAGCACCGATCTGGAGTTTCCTGATATAGACGATTGCCCCCATAACAGGTACATCGGATCCTGTGTACAGAATAGTTCCGGTCAATGCGACCTTTCCTATCTTTTCCATTTCCGCCGGGTTTCCTATTTTATACAATCTGAATTCTTCACTGATACCATTCCCTTCCTCTTCAGCTTGCCTGCTCAAACTGTATATGGCTGTATCCATTTTCGACATACGGTCGGCCAGATACTTTTCATACTCTTCCCTGAAATTTGTCTTAATGGTGTGTCCTTCTGAGAGGATCACCTGATTGTTACCGGTAATAATAAAGGAAAAACCGCTCCCGGCCAGTGCATGTGCCATTATCTGGCCGACCTCTTCATGCACTGCATCCACACTTACATAGAAGCTGTCAACCCAGTCATCCGCGTAAAATACCTTACACCATATCTTTTCTTCCAGAGAATCTACCAACTCACTGAACAATACATCATGCAGTTTTAGGGTGAGCTTTTCTTTTTGAGCTGCCAGTGGAAGGCACAACACAACCAGCATGCATATGGATACCAATTTTTTCACCTGTTCAGTCTCATGAATGTTTTAGACCTGTGTAATAGTCAAGCACTTCTTTGAGCTGTTCTTTGTCAGCCGATCTCACCTGTATCTTTGTTCTTTTCAGGTATTTGTTCACTTCCACAGCCTGATCAGAGAGCGCTTGTAAAAGACTTTTCTTTCCTTTGATTCTGTAAACAACACCGGAACTAATAATATACCGCTCCGTGGTGTATTGATATGCCAGCACACCTTCCTGAATTTTCTTAACTGCACTATGGTCTATTATGAGCTTACAGGCTCCCTCGCTCACAATCTCATAGAACCCATTGCTTAACAACCCTTCCTGACCTTCCGGAAACTCAAGATACCTGAATCTTGCCAGGCCGGATGGAAGCTGGAGGGTGAATTCCTCAATGATGTGGCTGTTGACGCTCACCGTAAACATCATACCATCGAAAAGCTTATGGGGATTGTAATAGACTACCAGGTCCTTATAAGTGTCATACAGCAACATAACATTCTGATACCGTTTTCCACTTATAATCACAGAAGCCCAAGGAAGAGGATCTTTCGGAATAAGCGGGGTGGATAAGCGCGGGTTGAAATAGTATTTGTATTCCCTACCGTTCAGTAGTGCATCTGAGGGATGCAGGAGCTCCTGATAATATTCCTGAAGCGCGTTTTGTCCCGCTTGCTGAGCCCTTAGTGACAGCGAAAACAGAACCAGCAGGAGTATGCTTGCATATTTCATTTTACCTGTATGATGATTATTGCACATGCAGTTTCTTATATATGAAACCGGACTTCCCGTCCGGGGAAATTCCTTCCACAATAACAGTATAATCGCCAGTCTCATCTGAAGTGTAAAACTCAAAACTGGTTTTCCCGTCTTCCCGGGTAAACAAATCGGGGTTCCAGTAAAGGGAGTTTCGGAAATCGGCAAGCGGACTGTTTTTTTCCGAATCACTGCTATATACAGGGCTTCTGAAAAAGGATTCCTCAGAAAATGCAGCATAGGCTTGCCTGAAAATTGCATGGTGGAATTCAAGCCCTGCCATCTTTCCTTCTTTTGTGACAAAATGTACAATGCCCTCAAACATATGGCCATCCAGGAAGTACCTCAGGTTGATCACCTCAATCCGTTCCAGTTCCGTTATGCTGATATTCAAGACCTGGTCCACATCATCGAATGGGACTCCATCGATCAGTAACAAAGGCTGGTCATCGAAATACAGATCATCAACCCCGTTATCTACCCATAATGAGGATATACCATCCTTAACTCGAACTGAGACCTTCGGCACAATCTCCTTAATCACTTCCCGGATATTCTTCAAGAGGATGTAATCGGATACTTGAATGTGATATTCCGGTTCACCATAAAAGGCCATTTCAGGTGCGTCAGGAGTGCCAGCTGTATAACCTTGCCGGTATGGTTTGTAGATATTCTCGATTTGCATATTGATGATACCCTGATTCAATGCCTGGAGTCTTGTGGTATCCAGGTAAAAGGGACCTGGCAATGGATGATCATATGCATTATGGAAGTCAGGTTCAAGTTCAACATAATAGTCGCTCACAGCTGAATCCGCCGGCTGAATAACAATCTCCTGCACCCCCGAATCATCAAGGTTAAAATAGAATTTCCCCTTATCTGTCGTTCTGTAAACCTGGCATCTGGCTGCTTTCCCTACTATTGACAACATTAGGTCCTCATTAGCGAGGGGCTCGTCGTTATTGCTTTTCAACATGGTACCACTGAGAACAACACCTTCCAATTCGGGCATATGATGGGCAGGGACACCATGTTCTTCGTTTCCGGGAGAATGGACCAGATCCTGAATGTTCGCCCTGTGATCATTATACAAGCAGGATCTGGAAATGGAAACTGAGAGATCTGCCTCTACAGGATTGCCGGATGAATCTGTTGCCTGGATATTTACCTTAACCCGTTCCCGGGTACCGTAGGTGCTTGAATCAGATGTGACCTCCAGAAGAAGTCCTTTGTCAGTTTGAACTGTACGACAAGTATCCGTACCCTCGTCCACCGGTATCGAACTCCTCACCCCAATTCTCTTCATATCACGAAATGGATTGATAACTGAAATAGTCCTGAATGAGAAATCACTTTCAGGATAATTTCGCATCCAGCTGGTATAGGCACGAAGCAGATAATTCCCGCTGCTCAGGGTGTCGGAGAGAGTGAGCCCGGAACTTCCGGACTTGTCAGGCACATGCAGCTTTAGCTGGTTGACAGGGTACCCGGCCTGGTTGAGCAGTTCAATATAGACCACTTTGCTGAAATTATCAGGATTGTTGCCATGTGCATCCAGCTTGTATACTTTCATCCAAACCTGCTCACCAACTACATATAGATCCCGGTCGGTCTGGAGATATAGTGACTCTCTAAAATCCTGTGGGCCATCCTGTGAGAATCCTGGGTGCCAGCATGACAAACCCAAGCAAATAAGGCAAACAGCCTTTTGCAATACAGATTTTAAGCTTATGTCGACGAATGTAAGCATGTAGTCATCCATGTTATTCCATATCCACCCAAAAATCGGGTCTCTCCGGGTTTCCGGTCAGGGAGCAGTCGGCACATTCAGCGTTGGTAAATTGGAAACTTATAGGTGGCCCCGGAAATTCCGATTCTTCGACCCAGAACAAAACATATCCGTGGGACAATAAATCGTTATAGATACTTTCGCGCAGTTGCCTGGTGCGGTAAATAATGCGTTCACATGGATATTCATATACTGGAATGTCCAATGCATTAACCTGGCTCTGGGTAATGTACATCCTCTGGTTCTTTACAGCAGAAACCTGGAAATATCCCAGCACCCTTTCATGTTCATTGTTGATGCAGCTTATGTTCCCTTCGATTGGAAAGGGCTCTTTTTCAAAAATATCCCCTCCGCTTTCGGTGACCTCCTTCAGGTTTTTCCAGAATGAAAATTCCTCCTGGGATAGGGAATATTGCCTGACCAGGATGCTGTACTGCTTTAGCAACCTGCTGGATCTGCCGGAATCGATAAAATGGATGGGCTTCCTGCTTATCCGCTCACTGCTTTGTTCTTCTGACGAATGAATAAGAATCTGTTTGGACCGTTCATATCTCCAGCAGATATCGTTTTCAACAGGGGCTGTTTTGTATTCCATGTAGCCGAGATCTTGATAGAATACCGGATAGGGAATCCGAAACTTCCATACCTCTTCAAATTCCCAGCGCAAGTATTGACACGCTTCATCCCGGTTTTCCGCATCCAAAAAGATCCTGAGTCCTACCTCTTCGACCTTTCCATCATCGTAGAATTCGCTGTCAAGCTCATAGTAAATGCTGTCTATAGGGGGAACCGCTGTCATGGTACAGCGATCTGATAGATACTCCAGCCCATCCTCAGTACTGATTTGCAGCGAGTATGTTCCTCCCACCCGACCAATAAACTGCGTTGAATCTGATTTGTAGATACCCGGTTCATGCTCATGGAGTATAGCGATCACACCATTTTCATCATGCACCCTCACCTGTGCTTGGGAAACCATAACAGGGGAAGTGTTCACATCTCGAAAGGTTCTGGAGAGCTTTACGGTGTAGGAAGCAAGCTCATCGGTGATCATGCCTTCTACCACCAGGTGCGATTCATAATCCTCCAGTTCCAGGTAATATGGATCAATACAGGTGCTTACCGAAATGATCAACAGGAAACAGATCAGGATACGCTGCTTCATTTAGGCCTAATTTATCTAAATATACGCTCCAATCCAAATTCGGTCATGGCAAGTCAAATCCAGTTTTTTGCCGGGATTTTGAATCCAGGAACTCAGATTAAATAGGCCATACTCATCATCTTAAGCTGCTGATACATTTAGGTATGGATAAGTTAAATAATTGCGTCTACCTTTGTGAGGTGTGTCACCATCCTATTTGTTTGTCGCAATCACATGAATCAACTTTATTAGATATAAAACAAAACTCATGAGAACTCCAGTTATTATTACCGTGTGCCTGCTTATGGCCCTTCCTGCATTTTCACAAACCCGCGTGGTGAAAGGGAAGATCACCGCCTTCAATCGTTACCCTGTGCAAAATGTGGAAGTGGCTTCCAAAAAAACCAAATCTGCTGTGATGACCGATTCATTGGGTCCGTTTGAACTGGTCTGTAGTGAGAAAGACGTGATCGTGATCAAAACAAAAGGATTTGATCCTTTCGATAAGCGAGTGACTCCCACAGATGATTATGTCTCTGCCAACCTGATCTTCAAGGATTCCAAGAATAACCGTGAGATTGTCACCGGTTTGGGATATATTAAGCCTGATCAGCTCTCTTATGCCCTGGCGCACCTGGCTGATGAAAATAATGATTTCTGCAACTACTCAGATATATTCACTTTGCTCAGGACAAATTTTCCCGAGCTTCAGCAAACAGGTGGAACAGGTGGAGCAGCACAAGGGGTGTATGTGCGAGGACAGAAGTCCATGAGCTCAAATGCAAACAACGAAGCCGTCTATGAGGTCGACGGGATGATTGTAAAAGATATTTCATTTGTGATTCCATGTAATATTGCAAGCATTAAAATCATGAAGAGCGGGGGAACTACCGTATATGGTACCCAGGCTGTCAATGGAGTGATTATAATAAAGACCAAAGGACACTGAATCCAGACACGTGGTCAATAAAGAGAGATATGTGCAAGCAATTAATTCCAGGAATAATAATTATTCTTGGATCGCCAAATTCAAAAGAAGGCGAACTTTATCCTGTGGCCAAGCAGCGTTGTGAGAAGGGAATAGAAGAGTATCTGAATCACCCAAGCTGGAAAATTGTACTAACGGGTGGATTTGGAGAACACTTTAATATATCGGAGAAACCTCATGCTTATTATCTGCAGAAGTATCTGACCGGGAGAGGTATAGCTCCTGAAGTAATCCTTGACTCCGTAATGAGCACCAATACTCTTGAAGATGCATCGCTTACCAAGCCAAAAATCGTGAAATACAATGTAAGTGATATCCTGGTGGTAAGCTCAGATTTTCATTATGAGCGAGCCCGCTACATATTTGAGTGTGCATATTCAGATACGAATATTAGAATTCGTTTTAGTTTGTCTGATACCGATGAGAGCACCTGCGGATTTGATTTGAAAGGTCAAAAGGCACATGAGAAAAAATCGCTAAGCTTATTAGAAGGCAGGATGCAAAAACAATAACTTCGTTATATACAACATAAAGGGAACAAAGCGATGCATACACTGATAAAAACCGGCTATCGATACGTTTTACTTTTTCTTGCATTAGCACTAATATCATTGATATCCTGCGAGCAAAAATCTGCTGAAAGTGCTACAATCAGGGGTGTTTATGGAAATCCCAAACCTTTCTGGGAAAAAGAATTAAGTCTCCGGGATCTTGGGGTGAATGCTATTTTTGTCCATAGCGGATCCATCGACCATGATATTTTGAATAAGGCCAGGTCTGAAGGATTAATGGTATTTGCAGAATTTGCCACCCTGAACGGTAAAAATTATGTAGAAATGCACCCTGAAGCCTGGGCAATTAATGAGAAAGGTGAAAAAGT
>SPBY01000114.1 GCA_004525825.1 Bacteroidia bacterium | reverse complement strand
TAAGGGCCTGACGATAACTTTTTTCTGCTTTATCGAATAAATTTGCTTCCGTGTATATATTCCCTACACCTGAAAGTATTTGTGATTCAGACCACAAGCCTCTATTATTTTCACTTGATATATATTTGGTTATATAAACATCAGCCTCGTCTATATCTCCCAGTGAAAGTGCACAAATAGCTTGATGTTGTATTATGTCACCATAATCAGGAAATAAATCTAATCCCAATTCATACACCTCTATTTCTTTATTATGTTCATTGACTTTATGGTACGAATCTCCCAATAATTCATATAAAACTGGATTCATAAAATTGGTTCCCCACTTTTCACAAATATCAAGGACTTTTTCAAAATAAATTACAGCATCCCTATATTGATCTATAGAATAATATTCGCGCCCAAGTAGGAACCAATATACAGGATTCAGTTCTTCAATCTCCAGAATTTGTTTAAGATATTTGATTACTTCTTTTGGGATTTCAAAATAAATTGCATTGAGGTAGTCTACCATTAGTTTTCCCTTAAGAGGTAGTCCATCTCTTTTTTTATAAGCCAGCTTACACAATTCCTTTCCCTGATTAGCATCTAACATATATGCTAAAAATACATAAGTGGTGATAAAACCTGAATCAGCTTCTATTGATTTTGACCACCATTCTCTAGTTGCATCGTAATTGTAGTCTAAAAATGCATTATATCCGTGAATATAATATTGAAATGCCTCAGCTGAATTAGTGATAAAGGATCCGCGAAAATCAGGGAGATTAGTCTGTTCAGCTAGTTTTTCTATTTCAAGATAATTCTTAATCAGCCCGGATAAGGAGTCGGCCATTGCAAAAAAATCATCCTCGGTATTCCCATCTACCTGATAGGTTTTAAATATTTCTTCCGTTTCAGAATTTATCAACTTTGCATTAATCCGGATCTTATTACCGGCCCTCAGAATATTACCTGTAATAAATGTCCTTGTTTCAAGTTTCAAAGCAAGTTCATTGGCAGCTGACGGGGGGATAGAGGCATAGCTTACATTCTTTTTATCCTCATACGCAGCATACATTGTCTGAAACTGACGAACAGATAACTCCTTTGAATTAGAAAGGGTAGTGATAAGAAGATCCTGAAAACCACCCTGCCACACATTATACAGTGTATCTCCGGATAAATTTTCAAAAGGCATTACGGCAACTGAAATCCTCCCGTCCTCATCCCTAATCTCTTCAAATTTATCTCTATGGAATATCTTTGGATAAAAGAGTACACAAACAAGCGCAAACAGTACAACAATAATTATATCACTTGTCCGCAGTCTTCTTATAGCCGGTTCTGCTTGTGTTTTTCCCTTCGTAACTTTAACTGATTCAGTTTTCTTCAAACCTTCAGGAGTAATATCAAATATCCAGGAAAGCAGGATTGTTATTGGAAATCCGACAATCAGTAGTATGATAATAAACGTAACCGTCCAATCAGGTAAACCCAGCCTCGGCAACATAATATCTACTGCCTCCATGATAATAAAAGCAGTAGCAGCATACATGGCAATTACCTTGATGACCCTGCGTCGCTTCAACTCCTTCCAGAATTGGGATAGTTTGTTCAAGATATCGGGCTTTTAGCTTGAGGTTTGGTTTCTGAAAGATACTATCTTGGACTATATGAGCCAAATAGGGCCGCAAATCTGTGTTTCATTCCAGACCCAAATGACTGAGATCATTGGTGACAACCCTGTGACAAAAAGCCCCAACCGGATGATTGAGGCTCTAATTCTTATTCAGAAAAAAGGATTAGCTTTTGATCCAATCACTGACCACCTCAGGGCTCAATCCAGGCAGGTCCAGCTTATTCTTTTTCTTGTATCCGTTGAGGTCGTTGGCAAGTTTCCCTGGCTTCTCAACCTCTTTAAGCTTGTCAATAGTGGTGTAGCCCAGGGCCTGCAGTGGTTCCACCCACTCTGCGGGAACACCTATGGCCTCGTATTCCTCGGGTTTGCTCATGGAAGGAGCCTTGGCTTTGGTCTCTGGTTTCATTTGCGGGAAACATGAGATGATGGATGGGTATGTTGCTATATGTGTTTGAGCTAAATGAGGACTCTGAATGGTGCTGGGACAAACTTGTGACAAGTGTTTAATATTTACCTGGATTTCCACCCTCTAATTCGTTACACAACGTACGTTTAAGAATCCTCTTTTAGATATTTCGCTAAGTCCGATCCACGAAGCATCCCAGAAAACCCAGCGGCACCATGCATAACTGTTGGGGTCCGGACTGAGTTCCGTAGCTGTCCACCAGAGTCCAATATATCCTTCACCTCCAAACGGGGCCATTATGTTCCCCTCACCGCTACCCCCTGGAAGACCTGTAAAACCAATAAGGTTGCTTCCCGTCAGACTTTCCTGCACCCAGTTATAGGTTCCTGATTCTTTGAGTTTTTCACCTTCAGTGGTGCCACGATATCCAATATTATCGGCTTCCTCCTGTGTCAATCCCAGAAACATTTCCATGACCTTCCATTCCTCATCAGAAGGTACGTGCCACCCGGAAGGACATACCTTGGAAGTATTGACGGCAAACCAGTTATAGTACGCCCCGTAGATATCCTTGAAAACGGCCTCATTGTTCTCATACCAGGAGTATCCTGAAGTCAGGGGCTGATTCCATGATGGATTGACCGTTATCAATGGAATAGAAGCACCATCGTTGAACCTTGTGGTTTTGAGGTTCTCTGCCATCCATTCCTGGGAGCCTATCACTATTGTTTTGTAGCTGTTGCCATCAATGTCCTGAATAGAGTCATAAGTTAATTCCGGGTTAAACATGGTCATTGACTCAGCTGGTTTGGTGGTGAAGCTTACCTGGTTCCCGTATCCTGTTCCTTCACCATCGGTGGCGTAAGCTCTTGCATAATACATGGTACCGGGTATTAATCCCTTTATATGATTTTCCATGTGATCATCCTCCTCATTAATATAGAATCACATTGATTCGTTACGGTTGGTTCGGGCCCGAGACTCCAGCAAAATCCTTTTTCAATGATGGAATCTGTGCCCTCATCTATTATCGTCGCCCCGAGTAAGGCAGAGGTTCTGGCAATAAAACCCGGGGGGTCGGTTAATAACAGTGGTAATTCACCTTCATTTTCTTTTTTGCACGACTCAAATATAGTAGTTAGAAGGATGAAACAAACCACAATTGTTCCGGCCAAATTTTTCATATCTATCTGATTTAATTCATTGCCAATTGATGTTCTGGATTAGCGGCCATTTGGTCTTGGCTATTGGTTATATGCAATTTACGACCAAAGGTATATGAGTCAAATAGGACCTGTATTCCGAGTTTCACTCCAAGACTATTTGATACTTTGTCGATAATTTCATTATTATCATATAAAGTATTAGATAGTCAAATTCTATGGAGGAAGAAATCAATGTTCCCGAAGTGCTTTCTGACGACGTTATATTGAGTAAGGTTTATATTATCAGGAAAGTTAAAGTCATGCTCGATAGGGACCTGGCTGAGCTTTATGGAGTTGAGACTAAGTACTTGAAAAGGCAGGTCCGAAGAAACATCATCCGATTTCCCGAAGATTTCATGTTTGAACTAACTGAAAAGGAATTAAGAATTTGGAGGAGCCAATTTGTCACCTCCAATAAGGATAAAATGGGACTTCGCTATTTGCCCTATGCTTTTACTGAAGATGGTATTGCTCAATTGTCAACGGTCCTTAACAGCGAAAGTGCTATTAAAGTTAATTTACAAATAATCAGGATTTTTAGCAGATTGCGCAGCATGGCGTTATCTCATGCAGATATTCTGTTAAAGCTGGAACAACTTGAAAAGATGGGTCTTAATCATGATAGGCATATCGAGCTCATCTTCAAATATTTAAGACAATTTGAAAAATCCAGACAAGATGAAGTTGATTTTAAGGATCGTCCAAGAATAGGTTTTAAGCCATCTACTGGAATCTAGTGACAACCCTGTGACAAAAAAGCCCCAACCGGATGGTTGAGGCTCAATTTCATCTGCGATTAAATCAGATTATTTCTTGATCCTATCACTGACCCCCTCAGGGCTCAATCCAGGCAGGTCCAGCTTATTCTTTTTCTTGTACGCGTTGAGGTCATTGGCAAGGTTCCCTGGCTTTTCCACCTCTTTAAGCTTATCAAGGTTGGTATATCCCAGCTTCTGCAAAGGTTTGATCCATTCTGAAGGAATGCCGATGGCCTCGTATTCCTCGGGTTTGCTCATGGAAGGAGCCTTGGCTTTCGTCTCAGGTTTCATTTGCGGAAAAAAGAAAACATAAGCAATTACAGTTCTGATACTGTAGCAATAAGAATTTACCCTTTCCGCTTCCACCCCGCGGAAATCACAGTGATGGCACCACACAGGACGAAGAGGGCGCCCAGGATGCTGAGCAGGGAAAAGGACTCCGGCTCGATCCATGAGACCTGCATCCGGGTGAGGATGGCCATGGTCACAAAGGTGATGATGGGATTCATGGTGATGATCACACTTACCCGGGTGGCCTCGGTATTCTTGATGGCAATGGCCAGCGATCCATAGGCCAAAACAGTATTTAATCCCAGGTAAGCCAGTATGTACCAGTTTACAGGGGGCATGCCGACAAGCTGCGAGAATTTCACAAAAGGAGCCAGGGCCAGGGCACAACATCCGTAAATAAAAAGGTTCAGCTGGTTGGGTGCAATCTTTTGCAAAAGTACCTTCTGACTGGTGGCAAAGGCCGCCCAGGAAAGCCCGCCGCCTAGCACCAGCATCATTCCCAGGGTGAAGTTTTCTCCGCCGGAAACAAGGTCTCGTAGCTGCTCCGAATAGAACAGGCCGATTCCGGCAAGTACCAGGATAAATCCCACAATGTGCTTCCAGTTCACATGTTCCCTGAAAATGATGATGCCCGACAGTGCAAAACTCACCGGGGCTATCTGGATGAAGATCTGGGAAGCGGAAGGGGATACATATTTGATCCCGGCAATGAAGCCTGTGTAGTTCAGTGCCAGGAAGAGAGCTGCCAGCAACAGCAGGGCCGGGGTACGAAGGAAGATCCTGAAATCCTTCCGTCTGAAGATAAGGGTCCAGGTTCCCAGCACCAGGAAGGCAAAGAAAAACCTGAACCAGACCACTGTTACGGGCGATAACTCGTAGGTGATAACCTTCAATATGATGGCCATAAATCCCCACAGCGAGGCTGTGAAGATGGCATACAGGGTGCCTTTTCGGTTATTGGTGCCCATTTACCAGACGATATCCATTTCGTCTACCAGGTATCCTGCACCGGCAAATTTGTCGATGATAAACAGAACATACCTGATGTCCACGGTAATGTTGCGACAGAGGGCCGGATCGTAATACACATCGCTCATGGTCCCTTCCCAGTTGCGGTCAAAATTGATTCCGATCAGGCGGCCATCGGCATCCAGGACCGGACTTCCCGAATTGCCTCCAGAGGTGTGGTTGGAGGCAATGAAGAAGACAGGCATGGTGCCATCGACCCCATACTTTCCATAGTCTTTGGATTCATACAGTTCCCTGAGTTTCTCAGGGACGGCATAGTCTTCCTTACCTTCGGTGCCCTTATCCATGATTCCCGAGAGCGTGGTATAGTGCTGATAACGAACCCCGTCTTTGGGCTGATAGCCATCCACCTTTCCATAAGTAAGCCGCATGGTAAAGTTGGCATCGGGATAAAGCACGCGGTCGTTTTCCATCTCCAGCAAGGCTGCCATATAGGTTTTATAATTCCTATCCAACTCATCCTCAATTCTTTCGTACTCGGGATTGATCCCTACCCGGTAGAGTTCCATAAACTGGTTCAGGTATATCAGGATGGGATCCTTTTCCATTTTCTTGATGGCTTTTTGCGAATCTTTGCTGTAGCTGGCAAACAGTTTGGCCAGTTTCTCCTCATTGTTAAAGAGCGTTTTCTTGTAAACCGCCTCAGCAAATTTCGAGAAATCCCCCTGGTACTTCTCCACTACTTCGGAATAGAAAGCCGGAGCAAAGGAGGAGGGCATTTCAGTGAAATAAGCCTTCATCATGGCAGCAAAAATCTCCTGGTCGATGGGACTGTGATAATTCTTATTAAAACGTGCCATCTGACTCTCCAGCTGCTCTGGTTCAACCCCCTGGCTCATCATCCGGCTGATGCGGGAAGCCTGCCTGCTTAGCTCTACGGTCATGATGGCTTCGTTCATCATATCCACGGCTGTTTCGTAATTCTCCAATTCCTTATACAGGGATTCAAATTTGGGAAGGATCCCATCGTATTTCAGCTGGCGCTCACCGTCAGCCTCCACCCAGGCCCTGAACTTCTGCTCTTCCTCCAGTTTTACCTCTACAGCACAGTTCCTGGTAAGTCCCAGTATGATTCCCTGCCATTTTTTCCAGGCGTTGCTTACTCCCCGAAATTTGCTGGCATACTGGATCCTGACCACATCGCTCTGTTTCATATACTTGTCCATGATATCCAGTCGGGTTGTTCTCAGGTCGATGCTCAGGGGAAGGCTCGTTTCGAGCATGGAACGCACCTCAGCAGAGTACAGGTACTGGGTGGTGGAGCCAGGGTAACCCATTACCATGGTAAAATCACCCTGCTTCACTCCTCCTGCTGCAATTTCCAGGTGTTTCCTGGGCTTATAGGGCTTGTTGGACGGATCATAGGCTGCAGGCATATTTTCTTCATCTGCATACACCCTGAACATGGAAAAATCTCCCGTATGCCTGGGCCACATCCAGTTGTCCTGATCTGCCCCAAAATTTCCGATGGATTCGGGCGGAGCCCCCACCAGTCGTACATCTTTGAATGTTTCATAGACAAAAATATAGTAGGCGTTGCCATAATAGAACGGACGGATCTGGGCATCCAGATGGTTTCCTTTGGTGGCCTCATCCATTACCTCTCCCATTTTCATCCCGACATACCTGTCATATTCCATGGGATCCAGTTCCCTGGTAATCCCTTCGGTTATCTGCTGGGTGACATCCTGGATGTACCTCAGATAGGTCACAGTCAATCCTTCATTGGGCAATTCCTCCTCCCTGCTCATGGCCCAGAATCCCTTGGTCAGGTAATCGTTTTCCACGGATGAGTGCGACTGGATGGTTCCGTAACCGCAATGGTGATTGGTAAGCAACAATCCATCGTCCGAAATCATCTCACCGGTACATCCCCGGCCAAAGATCACCAGGGCATCCTTCAGACAATCCTGGTTGATGCTGTATATGTCTTCCGCACTGAGCCTCAAACCAGCCTCCTGCATTGCTCCAATGTTGTACTTCTCCAGCAACATGGGAATCCACATTCCTTCCTCTGCCCTGACACCTATGTTTCCAACAGACATCAACAGGGCCACCATCGTTAATATGAATCCCCTTTTGATCACTTTTTGACTCTTCCTCATCATTGATCCTGTATTACTTTTTTAAACCTGTAAATGCTTTTAATTCACTGTATACTTTCTGAATTGGAAGTCCCATCACGTTAAAATAACTTCCCACAATGTTCTCCACTGCAATGTGTCCGATCCACTCCTGGATCCCATAGGCACCTGCTTTGTCGTAGGGCCTGTATTGATCCACATAGTGTTCGATCTCTTCTCTGTCCAGCCTGGAAAAAATCACGTCGGTCGCCACAAAGAAAGCTCTCCTTGCAATATCCGATCGGAGACAAACCCCCGTATATACCTGGTGGGTATCCCCTGAAAGGGCAGCGAGCATCCCAATGGCCTCTTGCCTGTCGGCCGGCTTGCCCAGCTCATTCCCCTGGTGCCACACAATGGTATCGGCAGTAAGCAGAATTTGGTGCTTCTCCAGGGCCATTTTATAAGCTTCCGATTTATGTTCTGCCAGATACCTGGCGATATCACCACCCTGGAGATGCAAAGGATAGTCCTCATGGATGTGTTCGGTGGCCACCACCCTGAAGGGGATCCCCAGTTCTTTCATCAATGCCGACCTGCGCGGAGATTGCGAAGCCAGCAATATTTCATATGAGTTCAGATCCTCCAATGCACCTAATACTTAAAACCCGCCAGGTAGAATACCACCAGGGAGTACAGTATCCCCGCCAGCATGACCAGTTTGATCAGAAGGCTGGCTCGCCTGTAAGCCCTTTTATCCCTGGCCAGCAAGATCTGCATGGCCAGTGCGATCAAAGGCAGCGCCAGGAACAATGCGAAGTAAATCAGTGAGATGTAATCCAGTGGATCGACCGAGCTTACTATGTATTTCAGCAACAGGTATACCAGTGCACCCAGGGTTCCTACTACCATTACCACC
>SPBY01000228.1 GCA_004525825.1 Bacteroidia bacterium | reverse complement strand
TGACGTACCTGTACCGAGGGTATTGTTCATTCTTTGCCATTCACTAGGGATTGGATTCAGTGAAAAAAAAAGATGACCGGAATATAGGTTTAAATATTTAAACTAAGCGTGCTGGCACTTTTTCCATTCGATAAAGGTGACTAAAATCAGGCTTACTGCTATGATGCTGAGGGCCCAGTATGAGGGTTGACCCACAGATAAAGCCAGAGCTATCGAAGAGATAAAGAGTATAATTAGCCTGGGGACCAGAATTAAATTGCTTGTTTTCCAGACAGATGCAGCAGTAAATCCTACAAAGAGAACATATCCTCCACCTAAAGTCAGGGCTACAGGTAGGCTTAGCAAAACGTTTGAATTCGTCAGAATTTTTTCAAATCCAACCGCGATACCGATGATTCCAAAAACTAGCGGGAAATGCATTAAACTATACGCAGTTCTGCCAAGCTGGGCTAATTTGACTCCTGATTTCCTGGATAAATGCTCTTCCATATGTTCATTAATCCATGAGAAGTAACTCCACCATAGAAGACAAGTCACCAACAATGCAAGTCCACCAACTACGAGGAGAGTTTGAGACCTTTCATGGGAGCTAACCGCATTTGCTGCAACTATTAGAGATTCTCCCAAGGCAATAATAACAATCAGGCTATGTCGTTCTGCAAAATGTTTGGGTCTCAGATCCCATCCATCAACGCGTCCTCCTAAATAAGCCGAAAGCATGTCAAATGCAATGGCAATGATCCACCACCAGATGCGCTGAGATGGATTTGCAGATGCACCAATTAATAGAAAGATCCATGCCGCAAGCGATGGAATTGAGAGGGCAATTATTCTGGAACGGCCTGCGTCAGAATTTGCTGAAACACGAACCATCAGTCCTATTCCAATTACCCGGATGATCACATAGGGTAGCGCAAACCATATCACTCCATTTCCAAATGCGTTAGCTACAGACGAAGCCATAATAAATGCCACGCCGGTTGCCACAAGAACAACCATTCTCACCTCAGCAACTTTCGTATTTGCAGCATTTAGTGTCCAGGTAAACTGAGTCCATCCCCACCATATGAGCCAAAAGATAAGCATCGATTGGATTACATGATATGGATCAATGTGATCGGCAGTTAAGGATGTAATCCTTGTGATTGCATAGACAAAGACCAGATCAAAAAACAATTCAACAAAATCAGCACCCTGCTCATGGGGTGTAATTATATGCTTTGCCGGTGAAAATATCTTTCTCATGGTTAATTAACATCATCGCCTGTCTTTTGTTTGGCCAATTGCATTAAGCACGGTACGAAACTTATGTTACTTTTGTCGGCGAATTAAAGCAATCATTAAAAATGGAATTTACCTGGTTTGACTTTGTAGTGCTTCCGATCCTGATTTTGATGGCCCGTGTGGTGGATGTATCACTGGATACCATACGTGTGATCATGGTGGCAAAAGGGTACCGGAATCTAGCCCCCTTTGTGGGATTCTTTCAATCGTTGATTTGGCTGATTACCATCACCAGGATCATGGCCAACCTGGATAACTGGTTCACCTATATTGGATATGCCACGGGATTCGGTCTGGGCACCTACATTGGGATGATACTTGAGGGGAAGCTGGCTCTGGGATATGAGCTGGTCAGGGTGATTACAAAAATTGGGGCTGTGGATCTCATCGATGGACTTCGGGAGAAGGGATTTCCTGTAACCACAGTGCCCGGAATGGGAAGAGAAGGAGAGGTTGGGGTACTTTATATCATTATACGTAGGAGAGCTCTCAGGGATGTGATTGGCATCATCCAGCAATACAATCCCAATGCCTTCTATACCATCGAAGACATGCGCTACGTTAGTAGCCATGCCCTTCTAACCCCCAGCAGAAAGGGTCCACGCTTCCGCTTCCGACACCGCTAAATCACATTCTGAAAGCAATTTGGAACAGGCAGGCGGCCAAGGAGTGAAAATAAATCATCCTATCAGATATCCTGGGAGGCCCGTTTATTTCAAAATGGGAGTTTACAAACTACAACCATTTCTTTCTTTTGAAATAGAGCAGGAGCCCTGTGACCACACTCACCACAACGATCCAAAAAATCAAATAACTGTATTTAAAACCCAGTTCAGGCAGATACTGGAAATTCATACCATAAATCCCGGCCAGAAAAGTGAGGGGTATGAATATGGATGCGAATATGGTAAGCACCTTCATGACCTCATTGATCCGGTTATTTACATTGGTGCTGTATATGTTTAGATGATCCGAGATCATTCCATTATACAATTCGATAGCTTCGGTTGCCTGAATAACCAGGTCATCCAGGTCTTTTAGAAAATGCAGATGTTTCTCCTGGAAAAGCGTGTTTTCCGATTTCATTAGCTGACCCGTCAGATCCTTGACCGGCCTGACCGACTTTCTTAAGAAGGAGAGTTCTGTTTTGAATTTGTAGATCTCCTCCACCAGGGATTTTTCAGGATTGAGAAATATTCTGTCTTCCAGGGACTCGATCTCCCTGCCAATGGCTTCCGTCACCTGGATATAATTGTCAACGATGGTATCCAGCAGGGCATAAGCCAGGTAATCAGCATCATAAAGCCGGGATGTTGCTTTTGCATTGCGGATCCGCTCCCTGACCGGATCAAACACATCACCTGTTTGTTCTTGCAGGGTCAGCACAAAATGTTTGCCCAGGATCATTGTAAACTGTTCGGCAGATATAAGCTTGGTGCTTTCGTCGTATTTCAGCATTTTTAGAATTACGGCATCAAAATTTTCCCCGTCTTCGTATTTGGGCCGCTGGTCCGTATTCATCACATCCTCCAGGAATAGGGAATGAAGTCCGAATTTTTCTCCCAACCGGCCCATCAGATCCTGGTCGTGGATCCCGTAAATATTGATCCATGAAACAGTACCCGGATCATGGATAGTCACTGCCTCTTCCATGCCGGAGAGTTCTTCTTCCACCAGGTGATCAAGATTGTATTCCATGAGCCTGATGACCGGCTTTTCCATCTTTTGCTTTCCAATGAGGATCAAGGATCCCGGTATCTGCCCTTTTGAGGCTTTCCTGTCATTAATGAAACGAGCCATTTATTTCGGTGTTAAAACTCTTGAGTTTTGTTTGTAAAGACTTATTCTTCAGTCTGCTCATTCTGCCCAATTTGTTCACGGCGCTTTTGGGATGTTGGGACCATGAGTCCTATGATCAAACCCACGGCGAAGGTGACAAACAATAGGAGTGCCTCGGGGATGCTGGCATCCCAGAACCAGAATTTAACGACAACCATTTCAGTGTTTTGAAGAACGAATATGATCAGCAACACTGCAAGTACGACGATGATGACGATTTTTGTTTTCATGGTAGTATAACAGTTCAGTTAGAAAAATGACAATTTAATTACAAAATATACCAATAAATGCTTAAAGAGCACATATGTAACATGTATATTCAAGCAGTTAAAAATGAAATCAAAGGAGAGATTACGGGCTCTGTTAAAGGGAGAAATCCCCGATTGTGCCGAGGCACCCGATTTTCCCAACATGATTCCTGCCCGCACTTAAGGCCGGAACTGAGGTGAAATAAATACTATTCTGGTCTTTTAAATTTAGGGTCTGTCCAATCAATGGCCTGGTCGGAATGGGACAACCAGATGAGCATATCCGCAAAATGATCCACCAGGCCGGCCATGTTCCCTAAGTCGAATAATTCAGCCTCATCTTGCGGAGTATGGATGTATTCACCAGAAGTTGTGGTAGCAAAGGTTCCGCACGGAATTCCAATACTTACACCTTCCCCGCTCTCTAAGCGTCCAAATGCGATGTTGTCAGATGCATAGAACAATCTGTTGGCCACGACAATGGTGTCGATGAGCTGATGTTCCTTATCCCGGTTAAATTCTTGTATCACATCGTCAAGGTTGGAGAAATCGCATCCGGTCATGTAATAGTTTCCTGTGCCCAGGAATTCCGAATGACCGGTCATCTCAAAATTAACATTGGCATAAGCGTTCTGAAGTGGGAGAGGCATATTTGAGACCAGGTATCTCGAGCCATGTAATCCCATCTCTTCCCCGCTTATCGAGGCGAATAACAGGGTTCTGCCAGGCTTGTAGTTGTTCTCTTTGATAGTTTTGGCCACTCCCAGCAAGGTACAGGTTCCAGCTGCATTATCATCTGCTCCGTTGTATATTGAATCACCCTCCACAGCACGTCTGATCCCCACGTGGTCAAAATGGGCGGTAATAATGATATACTCATCTTTAAGCCTGGGATCTGTTCCTTCGATGATCCCTACAATGTTTCGTTCATCAACTGTGGCGCCTCTCCTGGTCTGAAAGGTGTAGGGCCGGACCAGCTTACCATCCGGATACACGGGTTTAACATCAAATTCCTTGAATTTCAGGACAATCCATTCAGCTGATTCTTCCATCTCGGGAGAACCATTCTGCCTTCCTTTCATATGGTCAGAGGCCAGGAAGGCTACCCACTCTTCAAGTTCACTTGCACTTATGGCATATTTTTCAGCTTGACTCTGCGAAAAAATGGATCCGGAAGCCAGGAATAGAAAAAGGATCAGGGGAAGGAGAGTTTTTTTCATGGGGGACAAATTTACTAAAATCCTGATAACCCGAATAAGGATTTGCGTCTACTCCAGATTCATTTTCTTCAACAGATCAATGTACCTGGGGTTGTCCTTCAGATAAGAATAATATGGATTTGTTGCGAAATAGGCAGTTTGCATTTGTCCCGTTTCATAGTCCTTCTCCAGGTAATCCATGGCTTTGTCGTAGTCTCCCAATTTTAAATATCTTTCTAATTTGACACCGTCACCCAGCAGACAAACTTCATTCCCGTACTTCTCATTCATCTTAAACATCTCCTCAATGCCGGCAATGTGCCCTTTTTCATGAAAGGCATTTAGTACAGCTTCCCTGCCTTCATCATTCCAATGCCCAAGGTCCAGGGTTTTTTTCTTCCATAATTCAAACCACCTTTCATAGTCTCCTGAATTATAAGCCTCGCCCATTTGTGTACCTAGTAAATTAGCAGCAGCAAAGCCAAAATTCGGATCAATGGAGAGGGCTTTTTCGAGATGAAGAATGGCAGATTCATACTCACCCTCTAAACTCATCACCACTCCATATAGTCCCAGAGCCAGAGGTTTCAGGGGATCCAGTTTTAAACCCAGGTTTGCCTGCTTTATAGCCTCCTCTGACCTGCGCATGCACATTAAAAAATGGGCATAGTACAGGTGGCACAGGGCATCGTTCGGATTCAATTCCAGGGATTTTAGAAATGCCTTTTCGCCCTGCTCCCAGTCCCATTCCTGCCAAACGGCATTAATGGCTTTTACATAATGTGCCTGGGCTGAATTGGGATCCAGTTCAAGGGCTTTGTTCAGGTATTTATAGGTGTTTGGAAGCGTCTGCGATTTGGGTAAAACCCCAAACAGGCCAAAAAGGCCCCAGGCATTGGCCAGGCCTGCATATGGGTCGGCCCATTCAGGATCCAAATCTATGGCCTGCTGGAAATAATCCAGGGCTTTTTGCATGGACACCGGGTCGAGCTTTTCCCAGAAGAACTTCCCCATCAGGTAGGCATCGTATGCTTCCGGATCCACGGTCCGGGTTTCAGCCAGCATACTTTCTTCCTGCGGGCTCAGGACAATATTAATTTCTTCAGAGATTATTTTGGATACGTCATTGTAAAAGTTTAAGATTTGATTTTTTGCCACCCGGAAATCCTGCACCCAGAGTTGTTGCTCCTTACCCACTGCATAGATTA